>JAGLMC010000099.1 GCA_023140215.1 Alphaproteobacteria bacterium | reverse complement strand
GGACGGGGCTAAAAACAAAACAAGTGCGTGAGCGTTTGGGTGATCTGAAAAATTTACCTAATATTGATGAAACTAAAAGCCTGATTGCTAAGGAAATGCTGCCGAAAATGCAGGATTTTGAAAAAGAAGTGAGCACAGCACAAAAAGAGAAGGCTGTTAAAGCTGAAGAACAGCGCAAAAAACTAGAGATTGAACAGCAAGCTAAACAGAATGCGCTTGCTGCTGCCCTTAAAATACGTCAGTTAAGGGAAGAAAAAATCAGGAAAGCCCGTATAAGGCGTGGCTTAAGAGGTTTGGTAGATCGTTTTACAGGCAAGCGTAAACAAACTATAGAATGCAATGAACAAGAAAAACAAAAAACTTTTGTGCGGGATAAGCAGGAAAAATCTATCCTCACAACGAAACAAGCCTTAGATCGGGAGAATTTTTTGAAAGCACGTAAACAGCAACAACAAAAATATGTAGCTGAAAAACAAGAGTTACAAAAGGATACTGAGCATTTTGAACAAATGAAAACTGCGCCAAAGTCAGAGGATAACCACAAAAAAGCATTTCTCAAAAAACGGCGAGCCTCTCAAAATAAAGAGCATATCCGCGAACCTACGCATGAGTTGTAATAGCTAAAAAAAGGTTGCAGGATAAAACCTGCAACCTTCTGATTTCCCCTACGAACACCGATAGACAAGGTTTTCACCTGCTATTGTGATTTCGCTATATTCTACGGATAGATCACGGGCAATAGCATCGTAATCAATGTAAAATTGCAGAGATTCAGGAATAGAGCCATATATGCCATCTTCAACAAATTGCTCAGCCAGTTCTTTTACAGTTTCTATATAATAAACGTCTATCCAGAATTTATTAGGATCATCTTTGCTCATGTCAAAGTCATAGCCACATTCTCCTACAGCAAGGATCAGGATATGCTTTTCGTATTCTATCCATTCATCTATTTTGTTTATAAAATAGTGGACATTGCACTGATTAACACCGATGGATTCAAACAACACGGCATCAAGCGTTTCTCCATCTATAAACTGGATTTCAAATTCTTCAACTTGACCGCCAAAATCATTTTTACATTTGGCGTATTTGCTGTCGTATTCCTCCATGTTTTCAAAATAAAATCCATTTGCTGAAATATCGTATGGTTGGGCGTAAAAAACTGTCATTTTGCTTTTCCTCCTTGGAAGTGGGTTGCACATGCAATCCTGCCTAGTGGCGAACAGGGGGTGTGCAAACGGAAGGAAAAATCGATAAGATTGGTGCGGGCACAGTTCTTACGAGCCTCGGTCTTGTCTATTTTTTATGAAGTGCGCTGAGGGCGCAGCCCTAAGTCTTTTAATTGGGTATTTTGTGGTTACATAAAACACAGAAATTCTATTCTGTACAAAAACTATTTTATAGATTGCGTCGTTAATTGAAGTCCCTTGCGAACGTGAGGACAACGTACTTAGATTCATATAAATTATTAGCTTTCTTTAAAATTGAATACTTTCTGATCTATTTTTTCAATTCGCTTACTTATGCTACTAGGTACTAACCGGGCTAATTCTTCTGATGTTTCTGCTATTTTTTGATTTAAAAACTCGGCTACTTCATCAATATTCATATCCTCAATAGCAGCAATAAGCTTTTCAACATTATTTTCACCAAATTCTGCTATCAAATTTTTTCGATCTTCTCGCGTAAATTTACCCTTTAAAGTGGCTGTTTTTGAGCATGTCCAGAAAAACAAATTGTTCTCAATGTTTGTGATTTTTTCGCGCATCGGCTTATCAATATAGCGATCTAAATCCTTTCTGACCCAATCGTTTATTTTTTCCAAGGGCAAAGAACCGAGCTTGTCACCAAGCTTTATTTCATCATTCATTGAAAACCACAAAAGCGCCCTAGCCCTCAAAATTAAAGAAGGATGGGTCGTTAAGCTATCCGCCAGCGTTGCGTCTTGCTGGTCGGCGATTCTTAGTTGATTAATGAAGTTGGAAGTATCAAACCGGATAAACTCGTCAGGAAGACCAGAAAGCACTTTCATGGTTGCCCGCAAGGAACTTTCAAGTGATTGACAGGCGATAAGCCCTGCTCGGTCAACGGATATTTCCTTTGCCCTTTGGTTCATGAGGCTTTCAATAGAGGCTTGAGCATCTCCTTCCTGATAATGTTTAAGGATATGGTGGCCAATCTCATGTCCAATCACAAAGGTAACCTCATCGGCATGGAGAAGGTTTATAAGACCAGAGGAAATATTTATAACGCAGTTGTCGTCGTCTGTTTCAAAGCATTGTGCTTGCAATTCAGGCAAAGATGAAACATAGGCAAAAATGCTTTCCACCGGCAGTTTTAGGTTTTTACATGCCGTTTCAAGACTCTCATATAGCTTAGGTGTAAGGGCTTGAGTAATTTGTAGTCCGTTTGAGGAAAGGACTCTTTTAATTTGTTGCGTGGCTTGAGACGCATTCCCTATAATTCTTTGTTGTGTGTCTCCGGTGTAACGGTATTTTTCTGCTAAGTTTTTTGCATCACTAAGGCTACGCGGCTTTTGCATATTTTTTTCGAGCCTCCGCAATTAGATTAAGCATTTTTTGAGCATTCTCTCTTTCTTCTCCGTCTGGAAGGGTGTTAAGTCGACCATTCCATTTTGTAAATTCTTTTTTTAAATGCTTATGTATTTGATCGTGCGACCAATCGGAATCAATACCCAGTATAGCCTCAACACTCGATTGAGTTTCTATCTTGGTCGATAGTTTGATAAGGCGCTGATCTTTCATTTTTTGAATTTCTTGGAAATCCAAATTAAGGGATTCTGAAATATTTTTGATTGTTGTTAATTCCGCTTCGTCTGCCACACCATCTGCGGCCATAACATCAAAGCAAAGATCAACAGCCTCATATTTTTGAGCCTTACTGCCTGTTTCATTCAATTTATTTGTAATCTCAGAAATGGAAAGTGTTCCTTTTTGAGCTTTTTCATATCCATCTTTAAATGCCTTGTTATAAACTTTTTTAAGTTCTTCTTTTCTTTCATACGAATAAGTAGCAATAGATCGGGTTATCCAATCTTTAATAATTTTTCCTTCCTCGTCTGCAAAATTTCCATCTGCCATAGCCACTTGCACGGCCAGCATAATTATAAGGACACGAGCCTTTGCCCTATGAATCGCTTCCTCTTGGTATCCTTTATCTTCAAAATTTTCCTTAAAACTGTATTGAAAACTGGCAAGGTGACCGGGATGATTTGAGTCACAAAATCCTAAGTTAATTGGTGGAGGGTTATCGGAGTCAATCATTCTAGTAACAGCTATTAAGTTACGCTGGCCACTGTGTGGCGGAATAAGCAAAGAAGGAATAACAGCGCCAACTCTTACCCAGTTGACAAAGCCGGTTTCTGGATTTGCCTGTCCAGCTTGTACTGAATGTTGGAAGGCTCTAGATTCCGGCTCTTGGAAATCATCTATCGCCGCTAAAACCGGTACAGGATCGCCATCGGTCATGTCTACTATTGAAGTAATAAAAGCAATATTGGTTCTTTTTTTAACAGGAATAAGCCCTTTTCCATTTAATTCCAAAACCTCAAACGGAGTTTCACTTGAAATTGGGCTTTTTTCGCCTTTCAGTTCAAAGGCATTCATTCCAAAAAACTGAGTTCCAAAGTTTTCTTTAAAACTACCGCCATGGATTAAAGTTTTCCATCCAGCGGATAAGCTTGCAAAAAAGGCACAAATGATCTGTCCAAAAAAAGCATAGATTAAAATCATTACAATAAAGCCAAGTATCTCCATATTTTTATTCCACCATAAACTTGTCTATATCCACGTCGGCGCTTCCTTTACTTTTGCCCATACTCAAATCAACCTCTGTTTTTTTATCGGTTTCAACATCTATAAAAGAACATTTCATGACTTGATTCTGGTCATAGCTAAATCTTACGATAATTTCTTGGTTTGAAGACCTACCCGCTGGTAATTCAAGGTCGCCTTCCCAAATAATTTTTACAAATTTAGGGTCTGTCTCATTTGTATTGGATTCTGTAACCACGCAATTAACACCAGTTTGCCCCTCTGCCATAGTAAAAAAGCTTTCTTCTTTAGTGCAGGGAATTTTTTCGCCTTTCTCAATGATAATTGAATTACCGCGAGCTAGCTCATCCCTAGTGCTCATACCAACAGAAATAGTACCAAAAAACTTGCTGGTAATTTCTGCTACGCTGATTTTTTCAACGGATTGTTTTTGTATGCTGTTTAAGAATTTTCCATCAGATTTATAGGCAGCATATAGGGCAGCACCCAAGGCTACAACCTCATCTGGGTTTGCAAAAGAAACGGGGGTTCTTTTAAAAACACGCTCCACACTCTTTTGGATGCAAGGTATTCGAGAACTCCCCCCGACAAGAAAGACCTCTGAAATATCACTCGGCACTAAATCTGCATCATCAATTGCAGTTTCACAAAGCATTTCAGTTTGAGCGATAAAAGAAGAGATTGCCTCTTCAAAATCTTTTTGGTGTACTTCAAAACTGGCACGCCCACCTGCGGAGCGAAGACTAACCTTTATCACTTCACGTCTGGAAAGAGATTTTTTATCATCTTCAGCATCAATTAAATTGTAATCTTCCGGGTCAAGATCGGAACCGATTTCTTTTTTATATTTTGTCGATACAATTTTCTGCAAAACTTTATCAAAATCGTCGCCGCCTAGCTTGCTAACGCCTTCTGTGGCTAATACTTTCACGTTCTTACCATGAACACTAATGATGGAGACATCAAATGTCCCGCCACCTAAATCATAAACAGCATAAGTACCGTCAAGTTCTCGGCCAGAATGAAACGCATAATATAGCGCGGCAGCGGTTGGTTCATTGATAATATTTTTGACATTTAAACCAGCTTTGCGAGCTGCGTTAAGCGTTGCTTCGCGGGCTTCATTCGCAAAATTAGCGGGAATAGTAACAACGGCTTCCTCAATGTTGCCTATTGTATTTTCGGTGTCTTCTTTCAACTTTTTTAATAGAAGAGCGCTCAAGCTTTCCGGAGTATGTTTTATACCAAAAGCCTCAAACTCAAATTTACCGCCCATATCTCTTTTAAATCTGCCAAAAGTATTTGGTTCTCCAAGGCTCTTTCTAGCAACCTCTCCAACATCATATTTTTTGGTAGAAGAAAACGAAATAACAGAAGGCGTAATATTACTACCCTCTGGATTGTGAACGATTACTGGCCGCCCAGTTTCATCTAGTTTAGAAACGGCGGAGTTTGTCGTTCCAAGGTCAATTCCTATGTAATTAGTCATACTGCTTCACTTTCCTCATAAATGTAAATTGTAATACTAGCCTCGCGCAACACTTCTTCCCTTGTTTGTGTTTTTAAGACAAAAGCAGGCAATAAAACTTCAGCGATTTTCCCGTGTAAGTCTGGTTGGTCAGTTGTTTTTATTTTTTTGTGACCGCTAATAATATCTTTATACTCATCGGCTTGTTCCATGAGCGCGGGCGTTCTTAGTTCTACGTTACATTCCAAAAGAGCATCTTCTAACTGCTCAAGCATATCTGTAAGTAACTCAACGCTGTGTTGATTTTCCGGCACGCTAGATTCTTTTTTAAGCTCAATATAAAATTTTGTAAACTTACCTAAAAAATTTTTATAAATGGCAGAATCATAGCCGTTTTTGTATCTTTCTATTTCTTGATCTTTTTTGTTGAGGCTTTCTTGAAAAATAGCAAAAGCATTTTGTAGCTTTTTAATATCAGTGTCCGTTTTCCCTCTATCGTGTGCAATTCTCTTTATGTAATCACTTATATAGTGAGTTGTTTGGTTGAACCCCTCCACTTGGCTTTCCAAGAGTTTTAATAATTCATTAGGAACAACAGATACCTGTGTATCCGAAACCCGATATCTCCAATTAAGAAGATGAATAATCAAAAATATAGAACTTGCCAAAGATACCGTTAGTAAAATCAAAATGGCGTATAAAAAACCGCGTCCATCTTTTGAGGGGGTGGCGATAGAAGGCTGAGGTTGAGGCGCTTTTATAATCTTTTGTTTTACCGGAAACGGTGTGGGCTTTGTTTTTACAACTTGTTCAATCTTGGTGATTTCAACAGAACTAGCTTCATTTAATTTGAAAACCTTTATAACGAAAAACGTGGAAAGAGTTATCAATAGAAAAGCCAAGACAAGGAGTATAGCCTTTTATTTTATATCCATGCGTAATATCATACTTTCTCAATAACTCTACCTTTTATCTATTTATCCACATTTTTGAATATACCGGCGTATGATAGCGAAATTGAGCTAAGTGCACAATACCTGTTTTGTACTGGCGATTTTTCAAGAATTTTAATACAACGAATACCACGTTGCCCTTCCTTTACCGTACCGCTCAATGCGTCCTGCATTAACCAATTCACGTAACCGTACTTTCAAAGTATTCTGGTTCGCACCGGTAAATTCTACAATCTGAGCAATCATGAGGCGCTTATGCTCTTCAAGTAACTTTAATATTTTCAGAGATAATTCCGGTAGTACATTATTGCTTTCTTCCACTTCCTTTTCTTGTTCTAATCTATAAGCAAGATTGTCTTTTTGCTTTTTCAGGCAACGTAGGAAAAAACCAATCCACGGTTCCCAATCCGGAATATCCTTTTTCAATGTCGTCTGTGTACGGCGCAGTGCTTTGTAATAGATATCTTTGTTTTCCTCGATAATACGCTCCATTG
>JAGLMC010000098.1 GCA_023140215.1 Alphaproteobacteria bacterium | reverse complement strand
CCGCAAGAATTAGAACCTGCCGTGCTTGTAGATAAATCTGTCATGGTTGTAGATAAAAAAGAATATGCAGATTTCATACCTCCGGAAGCTAAAAATATTCCATCAAATTTAAAACCCGATTTGTCTTTGCCGGATTTTATTAAGGGAATTGAAAAACAGGCGTTTGATAATGTATCAGAGGCTCAACATGATTTAGCTGCTGTTTATACTGCCGGACATGCCGGTGTAAAACAGAATTATAAACGTGCAGCATTTTGGTTTAAAAGGGCTGCTGATAACGGTATTGGAAATGCGGCTTATAATCTTGGAGTTTTGAATCATCAGGGATTGGGCATAAATATAAATATAAACGAAGCTATTCGATGGTATAGACAAGCTGCAAAGCTTGACCATCCTGAAGCGCAATATAATCTTGGCATTGCTTATATTGAAGGTGTTGGCGTTATGTATGATCCGGTGCGCGCTAGTAAATATTTTGAAAAAGCAGCGGGAAAAGGAATTATGGAAGCTGCATATAATTTGGGGCTAATTTATGAAAATGGATTGTTGGGATCAGCTAAACCTGATGAAGCCTTGATGTGGTATAAAAGAGCTGCCGATCAGGGAAGTCCGGAATCTACGGCAGCACTAGAGCAACTGGCCAAGACTTTAGGTATTGAACTTGAGGATGTAAATCGTCTTGTTGAGGGAATGAGCGGTGATAATAATCCTTCTATATTGCAATCATCATTTGAGTTAAATCCAGTTCGGTCTTCTCCGGTTCAAACAGAGAGTTCATCATTGCAGTATTCTAATATTGATAATGAGAAAGAAGATGCAAAAAGTATTGCTAAGCAAGAAGCAAAACAAATAAGGGTTGCACAAATTCAGGAATATTTAATGCGTTTAGGGCTATATCCGGGACCGGCAAATGGTGTTGTTGATCCATTGACCGGTGATGCAATTCGCTCTTATCAGTCATTGAATAAGCTTAGTTCTGATGGTATAGCGACGGAAAATCTTTTATCTCATATGTTATCTAATGTAACCGAGCATATTATATGGAATGATGAAATTTCCGATCAGGGATCACGTGCTCAATAAATGATTATAATGTAACAGATTCATTGAGAGTCTTTTTGACTGTTTTGAATACAGCATGAAACATTTTTTCCGTTAAACGTCCTGTATTTGTATTGTATCTGGAGCAATGATAAGAATCGATTAGTTTGATTTTGCCAAGATCATGTAATGCGTTATGAGAAAATTTATTAGCGCTTAGTTTTGCATCCAGACTTTTCAATACTGAATTATGAGAAATCAGGCCGAGACTAAGTATAATCTTTAGATTTGGCATTATGCCTATTTCACGGATTAAAAAATCCCGACATATATTTATTTCTTCGCTCGTTGGTTTGTTTTCCGGTGGTACGCATCGTACTGCATTTGTAATTCTACAATTTTTAAGTGTAATCCCATCCTTAGCATGTTTCTTATAATCACCGCTTGCAAAACCAAATTTTAAAAGTGTTGCATAAAGTAAATCTCCGGCATAATCACCGGTAAAGGGACGGCCTGAAAAATTTGCACCTTTTAATCCGGGAGCAAGACCAACAATCAAAAATTCTGCATCTTCACTACCAAATGAAGGTACCGGTGAATTAAATTCTTCAGGAAATTGCTTGCGGTTTTTCTTACGAAACTCTTCTAATCGTGAGCATAAACTACAATTATGATCTGGTTGTAAAATTAAACACATGATTTTAATCATCATGTAAAATATCTTAACGTCAAGAGCTTATGTATAGCATCCGGTAGAAATTTCATTTTCATTTTCTTCATAATCACGCAAAATTTCATTAGCCAGTATATCAAGATCAAGAAAATGATCGGCTTGACGGCGTAAATTATCAGAAACCATTGGCGGTCTTGATTTCATTGTACTTACAATGGTAACGCGTACTCCTTTACGCTGTACTGCCTCGATTAAACGGCGGAAATCTCCATCTCCGGAAAATAACATAATATGATCAACACGATCAGCAATTTCCATCATATCAACGGCCAGTTCAATATCCATATTATTTTTGATTTTTTTATGACCATTTTCATCAGTGAATTCTTTAGTAGGTTTTGTTACCATCGTGTAACCATTATAATCCAGCCAGTCTATTAATGGCTTAATCGGTGAGTATTCCTGATCTTCTATAAGAGCTGTATAATAAAAAGCACGCACCATACGACCTTGAGATATTGCCCAGATTAAAAGGCGTTTATAATCAATATCGAAATTAAGGGCTTTAGCTGCTGCGTGCAGATTTGACCCATCAATAAAAAGAGCAAGTTTTTCTTCTTTATAAAAGGGAATGTTGTTTAGATTTTTAGGAGATGTTTCATATGTCATTACAATATTGATCTTTACTGATAGAGTTTACTCAAAGTTATATTTTACGTCTATGTAGTTATATTAGAATGTATGTATATAAGTATATGTATATGTTTATATCAACTAATAATTTCGGAAATATGTTTATAATTTATAAAATTGAGGAATTTACATTTTAGTGAAGACTTGCTTTGTTATAAAAAAATGATTATAACCCTCCGATATTGAAATATTGCCTCCAAAGATTAAGTAAGAAGAGTATAGAACATGGCACGAGTTACCGTAGAAGATTGTATTGAAAAAATTCCAAACCGTTTTGAGCTTGTGATGGTTGCTTCACAAAGAGCCCGTAAGGTAAGTTCCGGTGCGGCTCTTAGCATTGAACGTGACAATGATAAAGATCCTGTTGTGGCTTTGCGTGAGATTGCAGGCGAGACGATTGATGTTGATTCTCTCAAGGAAGATATTATTAGAAATCATCAACGTATGGTTGCATATGAGAATGAAGAAGAAAATATTGATTTGATGGATGGTGAGGAAGAATGGGGAAGCATTGCTGAAAAAGCTGCTGATTCACCATCTGGTATGTATGCTGCTGAGGAAATAGTTGATGATGCTGAAAAAGAGCCATCACTTGAAGATCTGGCAGGTGGCAATCCTATAGATATTTTCAAATAAATATTCCGTATTTAAAGTAACTAGATTTTAGTTTTAGATATTACACGGTAACAGGTTAATTGTTAAGCTGCTTCCAATACTAATTCTTTAGGGAATATTTCAATTATTCTTTCAGAAAAGCTTGAAAGACTTTCGCGTGTGTGTTCATAACATTCTAAATAATGTTCTAGGCGATTATTGTAACATACAAGAGTTGCTGGGATTAAGCTTAAGCTAAATTCTAGCCACATGCTCCATAAATTTTCAACCCGCTTTTTAGAATCATAAAGCCCGCCTGTCATTTGAAGATTAAGGGTTGCTTGTTCATTTTTACCACGTCCAACACCGCCAACAGAGCCACCGATTGAACTTGCCGATCTGTTAGTACCCATAGTATAAAACTCCTCCTATTAATCACCTGAATGATATGTAAAAATACGTTAAAAGTCAAGAAAATAAGGGATTTTGGATAAATTTTTGCTTGTTCTCAAAGGCGTAGGGCTGCATGATGAGTGCGCGTTTTATATGAGAGGTAAGGAAATTATGATTGATATGAAAGACATTGTAGCACTGTGCAAGCGCAGAGGTTTTATTTTTGCTGCCAGTGATATTTATGGTGGGTTAAATGGTTTTTGGGATTTTGGCCCCTTGGGCGTGGAGCTTAAAAATAACCTTCGTGACCAGTGGTGGAAATCTATGGTTATTACCCCTCCTTTAGGGTTGGACGGTAAGCCTGTTCAGATAGTAGGGCTGGACTCCGCAATTATACAAAATCCTAAGGCATGGATAGCATCCGGTCATGTGGGCGGGTTTAGTGATCCTATGGTTGATTGCCGTGAAACGAAAAAACGTTATCGGGCAGATCAAATTATTGTCCTTGTACCGAAAGATACTGAAGGTTCGTGGCTTGCCTTTGAAGAAGGAACGGATGAATTATTAAAACGAAAAAAAATGGTTAAATTTTGGGGAAGCAATATTTTAAATACTGCCACTCTTCTGACAAAATTTGATATTTCTGATTACGATAAAATTATTGCACCGGATGCAAAAAAAGCAGGGACTCTAACAGAACCTCGGCAATTCAATCTTATGCTGGATACATATCCGGGTGTTGTTCGTGATGATGCACATAAGGCTTATTTACGACCGGAAACGGCGCAGGGGATTTTCTTAAATTTTAAAAATGTGGTTGATAGTTCGAGAGTTCGCATTCCCTTCGGAATTGCACAAATTGGTAAGGCTTTCAGAAATGAGGTCACACCGCGTAATTTTATCTTTCGATCACGTGAATTTGAGCAGATGGAAATGGAGTGGTTTTGTGAGCCTGATGAGGCTAAAAAGTGGCATGAATTTTGGATTGAGGAGCGTAAGAACTGGTGGCGCTCTATGGGTCTAACCAGCGATAATATCCTGATGCGTCCACATGATGCAGACGAGCTTGCACATTACGCCAAGGAAGGGCTGGGTACTTATGATGTGGAGTATAAATTTCCATTTACTGATCCGGGTTTTGGTGAATTGGAAGGTATTGCCCATCGTTGTGATTTTGATTTAAAAGCCCATCAAGAACATTCAGGACAAAAGCTTGAATATTTTGATCAGCCTAATAATAAGCGATTTATTCCACATGTAATTGAGCCTGCTGCCGGTTTAACGCGTGGTGTTCTGGCTCTGATTTGTGAAGCATATACTATAGATGAGACTAGACCTTCAGGATGTTATTTGAATTTCCTTCCGGCTTTAGCACCAAAGAAGGCTGCTATTTTGCCATTGACTGCTAAGGATGAACATGTGCCGATTGCTCAGAAACTTTATATGGAATTGAGAGAAGAGTTTCCTGTTGATCTGGATATTAAACAAAATATCGGTAAGCGTTACGCTCGTCAGGATGAAATCGGAACGCCGTATTGTTTCACAATTGATAATGATACGTTGTCAGATAGTACGGTAACTGTGCGTGATCGTAATACAATGAAGCAGGAACGCATAAATCTTGATAATGTAGCAAAATATTTGCGGGAAAAGATTAAGCCTGTAAGTTAAGCATTTAATATTAATATCCAGTTCTTGATAAATTAGAGACTTGGAGCTAGAACTTGCAAAGCAACAGGACGAGAGGAGAATGATTTATGTTTACGATTTTGATTATTGTCACCGTCTCTAAAATCAATAATATATGTGGTGAATGAATAGGGAGAGAATTCAGTAGATGAGTGTTGCCAACAAGCACCGTTATTAAAATTAAGTTCTTCACATTCTGTTATAAATTCACCGCCTTGCTTCGCAATTATTTTTCTGCGTGAATATAGATTATGGGGCACTGTAACAGAACCAGAATCGATTTCACGACCATGAACAATCTCTTTTGTACCCATAAATAGATCTGTTACAATATCTTTACCGGAATCTTTTGCTTCTACCCATGCTGCTCGAAGTTGGTTTGCAATTGCTTTTTCGATGGGGTCGTTATACTTATTACCTTCACATTTGTCAAAGACTTGCATTCCTGTAAGGATGTTACCATCATAATGTAGATCATGATTTTCATTAATACTGCGAATACTTTTAATATCTTCTATCCATGTGTTAATATCACGCTTAAAAATAACGGATATATCTTTAGGGGAAACCAATAATATTGCGTTTGCTTCATTTGGAAGATATTTCAAATGTTGGCTGGTTTTATTAAGCTGAATTTTTCCGACAGTAATCATTGTATTTGCAGGATTAAACGCTTTGGTCGTTGGGTGTGATTGAATAACTTTTTTTGTCATTGTTTAAATTTTTGTCTATTTGAAAATAACTATGTACCCGTAATTTGAATACTTCTTATAATCTAATATTATGGAATTTGTCAATAGGTTTTCATAACAACTTATAGGGTGGTAAATTTAAATAATTATAATGCATCCATATTACGCAGGATAGCTTCAGCTCTTTTGGTATAACCGCCATTATCATTATGCAATATAATCCCCGGATTAATAATGGCGGGAGATTTGCGGTCTTTAATTGCTCGAATTATAACGCGCTTGGCTGCAATTCCTGCTTTTGGCCATAGTGGAATAATTTCAATCGCACCATAGCTTTTACCTAAGCCTTGGATAATTTTATCAATCATATCCGCACGGTGAATTATAGTTAAAATACCGCCGGATTTAAGATTATCAAATGCAGCTCGCATCCAGTTTTTAAGGCTAATGTCATCCTCAAGTCCATTAGCGCTTGCTTTTTTATTGTCTGGAGAGCGAAGGTGCGAGCCGGATTCTAAAAAAGGAGGGTTACATATAACATGATCGAAACATCCATCTTTAAAGTTGCGTATATTCTGACATATAAATTCCGCACGTTTTTCCATATTGTTGATGATTGCATTTTGAATGGATAATTCTACATGATCGGGCTGGATTTCTATACCTTTTAGGTTTGTATCGGGTATGCGTGTCAATACACAAAGTCCGGCGCTTCCAACTCCGCAGCCAAGATCAAGAATGCTTTGTCCATTTTGAGCCGAACATGCAGAGGCAAGCATAACGCTATCCATACCCGGACGGAAACCTTGCAGAGGCAAACGTAACTTCACACGCTTATTAAGAAGGTAAATTTCTTCAAAGGAACTCATATAGTCATTTTCATTTACTTTCTGACATTGTCACAGCACTCCTATACCGATTCTCATTCAAGAAATGATAATCGACGTTCAAACGCTACGTAGGCTTCGCGCTAACGCACGGGTTGCAGTCGCAACCTTCCAATTTATATTCATTTAATGAACATAAATTGGTATAAAGAGCTTGTTGCATACTGAGCTATTGTATTATTTCAAAACAAAGGAAAGCGTTTTACTTCAAGAATATTTATTTATTTAAGCCTGATTTTTGGATTTTTTCCTGATTTCAGGCACA
>JAGLMC010000097.1 GCA_023140215.1 Alphaproteobacteria bacterium | reverse complement strand
GAGTAGTACCAAAAAGTAGAGTACCAGATGCATCATTGAGTAGAAAATTTTTAGATGCTTCCGGTCTTGATCCCGCAGGTCATCAAGCCGAATTTGAAAAAACAGTGCATAATTATAATGTGCAAGGACTTGATGGTGGAAAAGGCGCAGCCAAAGATACAGGTGCTATGTCAACTTCTATTAATGAAGAAATACATAATGCTAATGCTAATGGTGCTGAGAAAAAAGAAGACGATGTTTATAGGCTTCTTCGAATTCTTGAACAAATTGAATGGCTGAATGAGCGTATTGTTAACCTACAAAAAGAAATAGAAAAATTACAGCAGCGCATTTCAACACGTAGTAGTTTTATCCAAGCAATAGAAGAAGGGAGAGCCCTTACTGAAGCAGAAAAAACCATAGGTAAACAATATCAGAACCCGGATGGTACGTATAATTTACAATCTGCTAAAGAGGATAATGAGGAAGATGTTACTAATAGACAAAAAAATATACAAGATCTTGCTGATAGTTATGCTGAAAAGGAAGAATTGGAAAATATTATTAATGAACGAGAGAAGGGTAACAAAATTAATAATGAGAGTCATCTATCTAATGATTTTAAAGATCATTTATTAAAAACATCAATTAAAGCAGAAAATGTAAAGTCTGAATTCAATACTGTCGCGTTAGGTCAGCAGACACAACAACCTTTAAAATTAGAAGAAGAACAGTCATTCAAAACAACTTTTGATGAACCATTATTTGGTTAGTAAATGATTTAGAATTAGTATAGATATCTATGTTGAAGGTGAGATATTCATAGCGAGCTTATCTTTTTGACGTTCTTCAAAATCTTGACATTCTTTCCATAAAGTTAATGTATTTTTAACAAGAGTATTAGTCATACCACCATGTCCGGCTGTTACTAATTTAAAATCACATCTTTCCATGCCTTTCATGTATAATATAACTTCATCTTTACCAGTTTTGGATTCCGCAATAACTATACCATATAAAGGAAGGTCTTCTGCCATTATTTTTTGTGCAGCAGCTTTTATTTCTTTCCATGCTTTTCCATCATCGGCATCGTAATTTGAATTAAAAGGATCACGTTCTGTGCTTGACGTACCGTTGCACAAAAAAAGTAAAGCAATATTATCACCTTTATATGTTTTTATTTTAACAAATTCTTCTATAGCTTCTTGTGTAAGATCACTTTTGCGCAAGTCTACACGAGGTACTTTAATTTTACTTATATCTACAGGTGTCTTAGCATCCTGTGTTGCTTCCACGGTGCTGGTGGTTGGCTGTTGTTCATTTCCACCAGCTACGGCTGGAAAACTTGTCATAAGACTAAGGCCAGCAACTATTGCAGTTGAAAAAAAACCATTTACTAATTTACTTAACTTGGCCATTTCGAAACCTTTCGTTTCGTAGCCCTCTATTTACTCATACCCTGATTTTTATATTTTTATTGCTTATTTTGTATATTTATAACATTAAAAATACAAAATCACAAGAAAGATTCCATAAGTATGAAATATTCTGTCGTTTTATAAACCTTTTTGAGTAAGAATATTATTTGTCAAGTTGTATATATTTTCTGCAAATAATGAAATTCATTGTAAATATTACTTGATATTCAATCAAACACGTTTATTTATAGAGATATATGAGTGAAATAATTCGGCAATAAAAAAAGGAAATATCATGACAAGCGTAGTCGTTACTGATTCAAATTTTGAAACTGAAGTTCTAAAAGCAGACCTACCGGTTGTTGTAGATTTCTGGGCTGAATGGTGCGGGCCATGTAAAACATTAACTCCTGTTGTTGAAGAAGTTGCGGAAGAGCTTGTTGGAAAAGTAAAGGTTGTTAAGGTTAATATTGATGACGCTCCGGAAACTCCAAGCAAATATGGCATACGCGGCGTACCGACACTCATAGTTTTCAAAGAGGGTAAAATCATAGATACACGTGTTGGCGGTATGCCTAAAAATCAACTCGTAGAGTGGATTAAAAGTGCAATTCAAACCTGAGTGAAGTTATTTAGATATCTCTGAAGAAAGAACCATAATAATTTGACGGCCTTCTTTTTTAGGATATAAATCGACTTTGCCGACATCTGCAAGTTCTTCTTGCATACGCGTGAGCAAATCCATACCGATATTTTGATGAGCCATTTCACGACCACGAAAACGCATAGTCACTTTAACTTTATCACCATTTTCAAGAAAACGGCGTGCGTTACGTATTTTAACATTATAATCATGTTCACCAATTGCCGGACGAATTCTAACTTCTTTAACATCAACTGTTTTTTGATTTTTACGAGCTTCTAAAGCTTTTTTCTGCTGTTCGTATTTATGCTTACCGTAATCTAAAATTTTACAAACAGGCGGAGATGCGTTTGGAGAAATTTCAACTAAATCTAATCCGGCTTCTTTAGCTATTTTTAAAGCATCTTGAGTTTTCACAACACCTTGCATTTCACCTTTAGCGTCAATAAGGCGAACTTCGTCTACCGTTATTTCATTATTTGTACGAGAGTCATTATTTCGACGCTGTTGTGGTCTTTGTAGTTTGCTAATGATTTATATTCCTTCTTCTATCAGTAAAATATTATATTAAAATTAAAAAGTTATAAAAGCATTAATAGGGCGGTTTGCATTGTTCTGCAAGCGTTTCTATTGCACTTTCAAATGATTCTATGTTTTGATCTTTTGAGCCTAAACGACGAATAGCTACAGTGCTATCTTTAGCCTCACGTTCTCCAACAACAAACATTACAGGAACTTTTGTATGAGAATGCTCACGCACTTTATAATTAATTTTCTCATTACGAATATCAAGTTCTGCTCGAATACCGGAATCTTTAAGAGCTTGATAAACTTGTTGAGCATATTTATCAGCACTGCTAGTGATTGTTGCTACAACACATTGTACAGGAGTAATCCAAAGAGGAAGTTTTCCGGCATAGCTTTCAAGCATAACTCCAATAAAGCGTTCTAAAGAGCCTAAAATTGCATGATGAAGCAAAACAGGGCGATGTTTGTTTCCATCTTTTCCGATATAGCTGGCATCTAATCGTTCGGGCAAATTAAAATCAAGCTGCAAAGTTCCACATTGCCATATACGGCCAATGGCATCACGAATCTTATAATCAATTTTAGGACCATAAAATGCACCTTCGCCAATATCTTCTTTAAACTTTAAGCCTGTTTGTTTAAGTGCATCACGTAAATCTTTTTCAGCTTTATCCCAAAGATCATCATCTCCGACACGCATCTCAGGCCGTAATGATAGCGATACAGCTACGTCATTAAATCCTAAATCACTATAAATAGTTTTAAGTAAGTCACAAAAAGCAACAGATTCATTTGTAATTTGATCTTCATGACAGAAAATATGTGCATCATCTTGCGTAAATTGACGCAAGCGCATTAATCCGTGTAAAGCCCCATGTGGTTCGTTGCGATGACAACAACCGAATTCAGCAAAACGAACAGGCAAATCACGATATGATTTAGTTCCTTGTTTAAATATCTGCACATGCGCCGGACAATTCATAGGTTTAAGCGCCATAAGCTTATCAAATGCATGTTCACTTATAATAGAGCTATTATCATCTGTATTTGGAATTACATCTGGAACAACAAACATGTTTTCACGATATTTCCCCCAATGTCCGGAGGCTTCCCAAAGTTTGTTATCAATTAATTGTGGAGTTTTTATTTCATTATATCCAGATGATTTTAAGCGTCGGCGGAGATAAGCTTCCATTTGATTGTAAATTATAAAGCCCCTAGGATGCCAAAAAACAGAACCTTGAGCTTCTTGTTGAAAATGGAATAAAGCCATTTCCGTTCCTAATTTACGATGATCCCGCTTTTCAGCTTCTTCAAGTTGCATAAGATAAGCTTTAAGCTCTTTATCATCGCGCCAAGCTGTTCCGTAAATGCGTGTTAACATCTCTTTACTGGAATCACCGCGCCAATAAGCACCGGCTATTTTTAGTAACTTAAATCCTGTTCCGATATGTCCGGTAGTTGGCATATGAGGGCCACGACATAAATCCAGCCAGTCACCTTGACTATAAACTTTTATATCTTCGTTATCAGGCAAATCTTCAATGAGTTCAGCCTTATAAGTTTCACCTTTATCTTTGAAATAGGTAATTGCTTTATCTCGTTCCCAAATTTCAGCTTTAAAAGCTTCTCCACGCTTGATAATTAAGCGCATTTCTTTTTCAATCGCTTCAATATCTTCAGTTGAGAAAGGCTCTGTACGGGCAAAATCATAAAAGAAACCATCCTCAATGTTAGGGCCAATAGTTACCTGTGTCTCTGGAAACAGTTTTTGCACAGCTTGTGCCATTACATGAGCGCAATCATGGCGAATCAATTCTAATGCTTCATCATCTTTTCGCGTTATAATTTTAATTGATGCATCTGTGTTAATTGGTTCTAATAAATCAGATAATTTACCATTAATGCGAATTGCAATAGAGGCCTTGGCTAAAGACTTTGAGATAGATTCAGCAATTTCCATACCCGTTACACCGGATGAAAATTCACGAATTGATCCATCTGGGAAAGTAATGTTCATGTTATTTGTACCTAATTGTTCCATAAAAAGTGACGTTAACGCTCACTCATAGCGTTTTCAAGTGTTTTAATAAAAGGTTTTAATAAATATTGCATAACTGTTTTTTCACCGGTTAAAATATCAATGCTTGCGACCATGCCGATTGTAATCTTTTTAATTTCACCATTATGGATAAGATGAGTTTCTTTTGTATGTAGACGTACAGTATAAAATGTATTGCCTTGTTCATCTTCAAACGTATCTTGAGAAATATAAATCAGTTTACCTTCCAAGCCACCATAAATAGAAAAGTCATAAGCCGTAAGTTTAATCACAGCCTTTTGTCCTTTATGAATAAAAGCACGATCTGCCGGACGAATTTTAGCCTCGACGATAAGTAAATCATCTTTAGGTACAATCTTTATTAAATCTTCACCGGGACGTACAACCCCACCAACTGTATGTATTGTTAATTCTTGAATAATTCCATTTACGGGAGATTTAAGTTCTGTACGTGTCTTTCGTTCAGTTAAAGCAGATAAGCGTTCTTTGATTTCGTTCATTTCAATAAGCTTTGCAGAAAGCTCTGTTTGTGCTTGAGCCTGTGTTGATGTTTTTAAATCACCAATTCTAGCTTCAGCTTCATTAACTGCTGATTTTGATCTAGGTAAACTAGATAAATAACCGTTCAGTTCCGCTGTTTTTTCTACAATTGTTCTTTCTAATTGTAAAAGCTCCATTTTTGGTGCTGAACCTCTTATAACCAAAGGCTCTACCATTGCTTTTTCTTGTTTTTGCAAAGAAATAATGCTGCGTGTATCATTTATACGAGTTTGTAATTCACGAACTTCTTGCTCTCTTTGGATAAGCTGTTGATTTAGGATATTCATTTGCCCTTGTATTTGCTGCTGATTCGCACGGAAACTATTGAGTTCTTCCGTAACGCTACTAGGCGCTTTTGTAATAACTTCTTTTGGAAATTTGACTATTAGCTTACCTTCAGCCTCAGCTTGTAAACGTGTAATTGATGCAAGTAATCCTAAATACCGCGCTTGATTTGCGCCCAGATCAGATGATGCTTCAATATCACTTAATCGTATAAGAACTTGTCCAATGCTGACTTCTTCACCTTCTTTGACTAAAAATTCCTCAACAATACCGGCTTCAAGACTTTGCATTGCCTGAACTTCAGTTGAGGGAATAATTTTACCATCACCGCGTGTTACCTCATCAAGTTGCGCAAGATTTGCCCAGATAACAAAAGTAATAAAAAATAGAGCAATAGACATAAGCAAAAGATGGCGTGAAAGCGGCATGTCATCATCAGTATCAAAAATAGATAATAGATGTGCTTGTGTGTTTTCAATCTTGGTCTTAGCCCAATTTTCACAAACTTCCGACCATTTCTGTGAATTATTTATACTGTCTTCTTTTTTTTCTACAGACATTAGCCTCTATACCTCCGTATTTTCAGCATTTGTGCCGTACTGCCGTGCTTGAAGTTTGCGAACAACTTCATCTTTTGGCCCATATGCTACAAGGCGACCACGATCAATTAAAATCAATTTATCAACCAGATCCAACATTGATCCTTTGTGTGTGATGATAATTGTTGTTTTTCCTTTACATAGCGATTTTAAACGCTTCTTAAGGCGGTTCTCAGATGCGGGATCCATCGAAGCTGTCGGTTCATCCATAATTAAAATCGGAGGATCATATAAAAGCGCACGCGCAATAGCTACAGCTTGACGCTGACCGCCGGATAAAGCTTCACCACGTTCACCTACTTGCGTATCAAGTCCGGCAGATGATTCACCTAAAAACTCCATTACACCGGAAAGCTCTGCCGCTCGTAAAATTGATTGATCTGAAGCAGTTTCATGCCCCATAGTAATATTTTGACGTACAGAGCCAAAAAAGAGCTGTGGACTTTGCTGGATAGCGCCAATATTACGACGTAAATCACCGGGATTAATTTGACGTACATCTGCGCCATCAATTTGCACAGAGCCACTTTCCGGTTCATATAAATTTAAAAGCAAACGCTCAATCGTAGTTTTTCCAGAACCAACAGCGCCGATAACACCAATATGCTCTCCGGGTTTCACTACAAAACTAATCTTGTCTAGAGCTGGAACGGTCTGTTGTGGATAATGAAAGAGTACATCACGAAATTCAATTAAACCATTAACATGTGATAATGTTATGAAATGCTTGCCGGTAGGCCGTTCTACAGGTCTTCTCATTAAATCATCAAGTTGATTCAGTGCTTCTTTAGATTGACTAAAGCGTGTCATAAGACCGGCGACCTGTGCTAAAGGCCCCATAGCACGACCTGATAAAATGACACAAGCAATCAAGCCACCCATAGATAAATTGCCATCACTAATTAAAAATACACCAATAATTATAATCCAGACACTCACCATTTGCTGAACAAACATAGCCCAGTTTTGTGCAAAAGAAGCAATCATCCGCGAACGTACAGACGTACGCGAGGCTTTCTCCGTTAGTTCTTCCCAGCTACGCTGTGTATGTCCCTCTGCGGCCTGTACCTTAATAGTTTCCAGCCCAATAATTGTTTCAAAAAGAAGTGCATTTTTTAGCGCACTTTCATTCATGGATTCCTTCATGACTTTTTGCAAAGGCTTTTGAAGTAAAAGCCCCATGCCAATAATTAACGGAATAGCTATTAAAGGTACAAAAGCAACAGGCCCTCCAATAAGGGCAATAATTCCTATAAAAAGAAGAACAAACGGTAAATCCACCAATGTAGCCATAGTTGCCGAAGTAAAGAAATCGCGCAATGTCTCGAATTCTTTCATATTACTGGCAAGTACACCGGCACTGGCAGGGCGCGCTGTCATTGTCATACCCATAATTTGTTCAAAAAGTTGCGCAGAAATTGCAACATCTGCTTTACGTCCGGCATAATCAAGAAAATGAGAGCGTAAATTTCGCAGAAAAATATCAAAGAGATAAACAATCATAATGCCTATAGAGAGCGCCCATAGTGTTTCAATAGCATTATTTGGAACAACACGATCATAAACATTCATGATAAAAATTGAGCTTGCCAGACCAAAAAAGTTAATCATGGCTGCTGCTATCATCACTTCGCTATAGAGAGTTTTGTTCTTTTTAAATGTTGCCCAGAACCAATCACGACCGGTGTCAATCTCTGAAGGGCCTGCGCGATTATCACTTCGAGCAACAGGGCGAATAAAAAATGCATAACCAATATAAAGCTTTTCCAGTTCTTCAAGTGTTAAATTTTGCCTATCATCCTCAGTTTCAGAAAATTGAATGATAAATCGAGTTTCCGGATGAATTTCAACATCTTTCCCCTTTTGTTTTTTCGGAGGATGTTTTTTCGGATATTCAATTTCCCATAAAATACAAGCCTGTCCTTGTTCCAATGTTAAAATACATGGTAAATTTGGCGCAATTGCTAATGATTCCAATGAGCGCTCTGCTAAACGAGCTGTTAAATCGGCGCGTTTTGCCGCACGAATAAAAAGTGCCGGTGTTATGCCTTTTTTTGGTAATGGTAATCCTGCTGTTAAAGAAGTTGCACTAACGCGCCTACCGTAATGTCCGGCTGTAATGCGCAAACATTCAATTAAAGGTATTTGAATTGCCATCCGGTCTGCTTGTAAAGGCCAGCTATCTAGAGCATTTGAAGGGGTTTCAACCTTTTTCGGCTTCTTTTTTGGAATATTATCAGAATCTTGCGATGGAGAAGCATCACCCGTATTTCTATGATTTGAAGAACTGACCGATGTGTCTATTTTTTTTGAAATAATATCTTTGGACTTGGATATTGGCTTTTTGCTCACCTCAGACCTGCTTTAAAGATTATCTTGCTTCCATTTTTTCTTCATCAGACCACATATCTCCAGAAGCAATTATACTTTCTCTAGGATACGCAACCTCAAGAGTCGGAAGCAAAGCCCCCTTCATTGCAAGCAAACGATAAACGGCAAAAATTTCAAGAAATTCAGCATTAATCGTATTACTACGTGAAACAAACAGCTCATTTTGTGCATCTAAAACATCAAGCAATGTTCTACGATCCAACGTAAATTGATCCTTATATGCTTTCACAACTTCAATATTAGCATCAGTTTGTGATGCAAACTGACGAGCACGTTCACCGGCAGAAATCATACTTGCCCATGTTTGACGTACATCATTTTCAACTGAACGGGCAGCTTCTGTACGTTCTTCTTTAGCTTGTTGATGACGGTGTATAAATTCACGGGAGCGAGCCATATCTGCTCCACCACGGTAAAGATTCCAATTTAAAACAAGAAGTGCTGCCGCGCTCATATCACGACCATCAACACCATTAAGATCTTCGCCCTGACGTACATTCATTTCCCAATCAATTTGCGGATACATTGTAGAGCGGGTTTGAAGAGATTCCGCATAAGCGCGATCAATATCCGCTTCAAAAATATCCAGTGTTGGGCTATAAGCCAGTGTTTTTTCAACTTCTGCCTGAACATCAGCGGATAATACATCATAAGGAACAACGGGCAAGGTTAGTTGTCCGGGTTCATCACCGACTTCACGGTGATATTGTGCTTCCGCATTACGTAACGATTGACGCGTACTTGATTCTTTTGCCCGTGAAGATGCCAAACGTGCTTTGGCTTGTTCCATATCAGCTTGTGTAGAGCGTCCGGCGTTTACACCTTCCTGAATTTGATCCAAAATGCTGATATGTTCAGTTATATTTTGGCGGGAAATCATCAAAAGATTTCTTTGACGGAGAACCTCTAAATAGGCTTCAACAATAGATAAACCAACAAGCTCTGAGGTTTCCTTAACGCGATGTGCAGAAGAAACAACACGCGCTTTCTGACGCTCTACTTCATATTTAGCATCAAAACCATCAAAAAGCATTTGTGTCAGAGTAATTTGAGCTTCATAACGCCACATATTTTCTTCATCATCACCAACGCCTGCTCTTGTCGCAGGATCATCGCTATGTTCAAAACCCGTATCAGCACGTACATCAATAGAAGGAAGGAATAATCCCTTTCCTTGCTTAAGTTCTTCATCCGTTGCACGACGGCTTGCAGCTACAACGCCATACTCAGGGTTCGTAGCAATACCGGTAATTACAGCTTCTTGTAAAGAAAGACCAAGACTTTCATGAGGCTCTTTATCTTGAGAAACAGCTTGTCCTGCATTTAAAGTTAACAAAGCTACCGTTGAAGCCGTTAAGCACAACATTTTAAATTTATGGCCACACTTTTTCTTTTGTGAAATCACGTTGAGCATCCTTTTACTTAATGTACTTTTACTAATTAAATTCTTGAAAAGTTATCCACAACTCCAAGATTAAACATATTTATGCCCTTTTTCATACCATTATGCAAGTATCTTCCATAATTTTTGTTTCTAAAATTTAAATGAAGTATAAAAAGCATAAAACCTTCTGTAAATTATTGAATTTGCAAACCGTTCTTTGTGTAAATTCCAATTGGCTTGTTTGTTTCCCAATGATAGAGCATAAACATACCGTTAGGCGATAAACTTGTCACTTTATAGACATAATCAACAAAAGTTGCAACGCGATGTTGATCAAGTGAGGATAAATTCATAAAGCCTTGCCCGACTTTTAATATAGGCATATCACCTTCCGTATATTGCTTTATAATAATTTTACCTTCGTAAAGTTCTTTAATTACAATTTGAGCATTACCGCGATTTTTAATCCAAGTTTCAGGTGTCCATGTATCATCTTTCCAATACGCATGATTAGGATTTTTTCCATCCTCAAGATAAGGTTGCTCGAAATTTGGCATATCCGGAGTAATGAACCAATCCCAAAAATTGCTAGCTTGCGCTATACTTGTTGAAGAAATGATAAAAATACTTAAAATTGTTAAAAAACCTATTGGGCGCATAATGAGAGCTCCTAACTCTATTGATTTAATTATAATTTACAACAATTCAATTTTTCTATTTTTTTGGATCATCTTAACTATTTGCATGATATCCTAAAAGAATGATTAATTCTATTTCTATAGCATTAACAGGTTTAGCTGCTGCAAGTAAAAAAATTAACGCCAGCGCCTCTAATATTGCAAATTTACAAACTACAGGCTCATTGAAAGAAGGTGAACAAGCACCATACACGCCAATTACAGTTCAAAGCAAGGCCAATGTAGATACACAAGGTAATGCTCAGGGTGTGCAAACAAAATTTGTGCCTAAACAAAATCCATTTGTACCGGTATTTGATCCGGATTCACCTTTTGCAGATGAAAACGGTATTATTGG
>JAGLMC010000096.1 GCA_023140215.1 Alphaproteobacteria bacterium | reverse complement strand
TGGCGGTGACGGAGGGATTCGAACCCACGGTACGCTATAAACGTACACACGCTTTCCAAGCGTGCGCCTTAAGCCACTCGGCCACGTCACCTATTTACAAATACCGAAACACCCTATCCTCAAGAGAAAAAAAGTTCAAGGCTTTGAGAAAAGCAAAAACCTTGATAGTATGCGTTATATTTGTATCTTAACTTTTTATCTGGAACTTATAATATGCGCGGTGTTCATCTTTTTATGTTTTTGGTTGCTTTACCGGCTATAGCTGCTTTTGCTCATGATATTTATTTATTTTATATAGAGCATGGAATGACTTCCATAACTTTAGATATCAATAAAAGTATTGAGGATAAAGGGGCTCTTTCCATGTTTGCAGCTCTTGGATTTATTTGGACGCAATATCATCCTGAAAGTTATAAATGGATTATACAAAATCTGGATCAAGAAACGCTAAATACTATAAATACCTTACTAATGCAAAAAGCGGTTTTTCTTGGAATTGCTTTTGCCGGCTTTTTTTATTGTATTTTATTTATACTTAAAATCTTTAATATCTGGCCTTTTAAAAAAGAAAAACAAGTCAGCTATTCAGGTAGAAATAAAAAAAATACGCCTTATAAATACTCACGAAAATAGCATTTATAGCGACTTGCATTTATCCTTGCACGTTGTTACGCGTCACTCACTTAGTGATTGCTAAGCTTAGTTCCTTGTGCCTAGCGCAAAAATAAAGCCAAATCACTATATAGATATAAAATTTTCCGGAAAAATGTTTCAAAATATTTTAAATATTTTTCTTTTCCCATCCATTTGAACTTTGCTGCCAGTAAGTAAGATTATAACCAGCTTCTTTATATAATTTCCACCGATCACGAGCTGCCGCCACATCTTGATTATTTTGTCCATTAAGCATTTCACAGCATAAATCAAACTGATCTTGTATAGCGCTTGTTGTTCCTTGAACAAGAATAAGCACTTTAGCTTTATTCGGATTTTCATCTTTAGAAGTAATCCAGATAGGCTGACGTTCTGAATCACCATCTTTCTCAGAACCGTGAGGTAAAAAACCGTCTGGATGGTATGTCCACAAATGATCGCTTAATCTCTCGACTTCTGCTTGATTGGGTGCTTTCACAACAATACGTCGCCCACTATCAAGTGCCTTGCTTAATAAGGCAGGCAAAACCTGCTCTAAAGATTGTTTTTTAAAATGATAAAATCGAACTTCATTCATAACATATCTTTCATTGACGGGTATGTGTATTTATCACCATTATAACTTTCCACAACGAAACTTTCATCCTCAAGCTCTTCAATATAATAAGGATTAATCGGTACTTTACCTGCGCCACCGGGAATATCGAGCATATATTGTGGCTGACATAATCCAGATATACGCCCTAAGAGCCGGCGCATAATTGCTTGCCCATCCTTAATTGAAACTCTAAAATGGCTTGTTCCGGGAGCTAAATCAAGATGATGGATATAATAAGGCTTTACACCAAGAACAACAAGCCTGCGAAAAAGAGTTTCAAGCACATGAGAAGCGTCATTAACTCCTTTTAACAACACAGATTGAGAAAGCAAAATACATCCTGCTGCTTGTAATTTTTCAATCGCAGCTTCAACATCCGGCGTAATTTCCTGCGAATGATTAACATGAAGAACAATATATAATGGTTTTTTCTGAGCAAACAAATCGCACAACTCTTTCGTTATTTTTTCAGGCGCAGCAATAGGAACACGTGTATGAATACGTAAAACCTGTACGTGCCGTATGTCAGATAATTGATCAAAAACATCTTCAAGATAGCGCACTGAAAGGATCAACGGATCACCACCGCTTAAAATAACCTCCCAGATTTCCGGATGATTGCGAATGTAATCAATGGCAACCGTAAGATCTTTAACACTTAAAACCCCAGATCCGGTTCCTATCATTTCACGACGAAAACAATACCGGCAATAAACGGCGCAAATATTAGATAATTTTAAAAGGACACGATCCGGATAACGATGCACAACCCCATTCACAGGCATGTACGTATCATCACCGATAGGATCAATACGTTCCTCCGGTAAAATTTTAAGCTCTTTAATTTGCGGTATATATTGTTTAGCAACCGGATCATTAAAAACATTACCTAAAATTGTTTTTTTAACTAAATCCGTAATTTTATATGAATATTTATCAAGCAAAATATTATCAATACACCCGCCAAGTGACTTTATGTATTGCTTTATGTATTGATTATCTGAAGAAGGCATAGCAGTTTCAGGTAATATCTCCATTTGTTGTGATGAGCATTGTTTTAAAAATTTATATTGTGTACTCATTTATCTTCATAATTATCAAAAATGAGTTGATTTAAAACACGTACACCAAAACCACTGGCAAATTTTGGCACTGTAGGCTTTTCTTTTTTTGACCACGCTGTACCGGCAATATCCATATGAGCCCACGGCATTTCTTTTTCTATAAAATGCTCAAGAAAGCCAGCAGCCGTACATGCGCCAGCATACCGACCGGATAGTCCGAGATTTCTTAAATCAGCAATTTGGCTCTTCACATCCTTTTTCCAAGCAAGATCAAGAGGCATACGCCATAATTTCTCCCCAGTATCAGAGCTAGCTTGCTCCATCTGAGACCATAAAATATTATCATTCACAAACGTACCGCAATATTCATGTCCAAGAGCTACCATCATAGCTCCTGTCAGTGTGGCAACATCAATCACAAAACAAGGCTTATACTTTTTTTGGACATATGTTAGGCAATCCGCAAGCACAAGCCGTCCTT
>JAGLMC010000095.1 GCA_023140215.1 Alphaproteobacteria bacterium | reverse complement strand
AGTTTTTGCGGGTTTCCAAGGAATGCAATAGCGAGTTCGAACATTTCATCGAAACTGCGTTGCGGTTTATGCTGTTTTTGCATTTTTTCAGCCATTACCAGCTTTTCTTTCTCAAGTGTGGTAATGCGATCTTCGTAAGCTTTGATTACACTATCGCTGGAAGAATCAACAATGCGATCCAGCAAAGAAAACGGTTTCAGAAAAACAGCCATTCTTCCCGCCTGAAATGCCTCTTGATGACTTGTTTAATGATAATTGTTATTTGGAATGACTATATAAATTGCAAAAACTTTCCTTAAATCACATAAAAAAAGCCTCATTCAGAGGCCTCTAAAACCAATTAAAAGAAAACTATGCAAGAACACTAACTTCCGCAGAAGTGCTTTCCGCTCCAGCTTGCGCTCCTATTGCAAGTGCGGCAGATGCCATTTGAGCCTGTGCTATATTACCACCATCTCCTATAGTAACATCAGTTCCTTGTTGTTGATCTGTAGATAAACTCACAACCTGCTGAGAAGATCCAGAATCACTCACAACCACATCCTGATGATTAACAAACGAATCTCTATTTCGAAACTCAGCCTCAGCAAGAATTGCTCTTTGCTGTTGAAGTTTCTTTTCTGATGGATATTGACAAACAATCTTACCGGTCTCTGAATCACGAATCTGCAAAACCGCCTTATCATAATCAAGATCAAGCGAGATATAAGGACTAACATACGGAGCTTTTAAAACAACGACAGAACTCTGTGTTTCAAGATCAACAGAGCGCATACCCGCAGCTTGCTCTGCATTACCGCGGAGCAAGGAAGCATTAGACAATACTGAATTTACAGCTTCTATCATCACTTAATCCTTAACCAGCCTAAACATGCTTACAAAATATAAACAAAATCCAGACACGGTATTCTACTATCATAATACCGTACTCACTAAGAAAAGTCAAGAAATAACACTACCGTTATAACAAGGCAAAATACCAGTGAACATACAGTATTACAGCGAGATACAAGAGCTTCTAAACATAAAAATATTCACATGGAAATTTCATTAAACAGACTAAAAAATAACAATTACACACAAATAAAATCAAACGCACATTGTTACCGTTATGAAAACACTATATATTTTTACACTTTTATCCACAGCTCGATGGAAAAAGTTGAAAAAAAGAGTTATAGTGCAAAATGACTGGTGACTTGCCCGTTTGGCAAAGCTGGCCTATTATCATGGCTGGTATGCAGTCTGCATAGTGTTTCTTATAACCTTATGGCTTGGCTCTTTTTTTTAAAGGCTAGCTTTTCGGGGCTGAAAATATAAACAAAAGGCAAGATCAGTGGATAGTTTTCTAGAAACATTAAAGCAATTAGGTCCTTCACGCCTTGGTGTTATGGGTGGAATTCTTGTTGGGCTTATCATATTCTTTGTGTTTATTTCACTGCGCATATCAGCGCCTGAAATGAAAGTTTTATACACAAATCTTTCCACGAATGATGCCAGTGCCATTGCTGCAAAACTTGAAGAAAATGAAATCAAGTATCAAATATCACCGGATGGCTCACGAATAGTCGCATCAGAAGATGAAATAGGCAGAGCGCGCATGTTACTAGCTGAAGCAGGACTTCCTAATGGTGGCTCTCTTGGTTATGAAATCTTTGATAAACAATCCGGCTTTGGAACAACAAATTTTGTACAAAACATAAATCAGGTTCGAGCACTGGAAGGAGAACTGTCACGTACAATCACATCACTGGAAAATATTCGAAGTACTCGCGTTCATCTTGTTTTACCACACCGCGAGCTTTTCAGTCGTGAAAGCCGCCAATCAAGTGCCAGTGTTTTTCTTGGTATCTATTCAGGAGCAAGCATTAGTCGAGAACAGATTGTTTCTATTCAATCTTTGGTTTCATCAGCCGTTCCAGACCTTAAAGCCTCCAATGTTTCTATTATTGACAGTAACGGTAACTTACTGGCTAGAGGCGGAGAAGAAGAAGTAAATCTTCTTACGCTCAAAGCAGAAGAAATGAGAAGAGGTTATGAAGCTCGTCTTGTTGAAAAAATTGAAAGCCAAGTTAGTCGCATTGTTGGCTATGGCAAAGTACGTGCTGTCGTTACCGCTGAAATCAACTTTGATCGAATCAGTACAAATGAAGAAATATTCGATCCTGAAACACAAGTTGTTCGATCATCTCAAATTACAGAAGAAAGCAATCTGGAACGAGAACCTACGCCCAAAGATATTTCTATTGCAAACAACCTTCCCGGAGTCGGAGGTGATCTTCTAGTTGACAATTCACCTTCCACCGAAAGTAAGCGCCTTGAAGAAGTTACCAATTTTGAAATAGGGAAAACTATACGCAATACAATTCGTGAAGTCGGTGAAATTAAAAAACTCTCTGTAGCCATTCTTGTTGATGGTCGCTATGTAACGGATGATAAAGATACACCCGATGATACTGAAGATGATGAAAAAATCTATGAACCACGCACTCAAGAAGAACTAGATCAAATTACAATACTTGTTCGCAGTGCCATTGGTTTTGATGATGATCGAGGTGATTCTATTGAGGTTATAAACCTTCAATTTGCCAAAATTGATACAGATGAAGAAATTCTTGACCAAAGCATGCTTTTTGGTATCGAAAAGAGTCAGCTTCTTGATCTCGCTGAACTGATTCTTATTATTACTATGATTACGCTTATCGTTGTACTTGTACTTCAACCTATGGTTAACAAACTTTTAACATCAGAAACATCTGATGATGACGCTTTCGAAGCTAACCTTATATCTTCCTCATCAGCAAAGCCGGCTCTTGCCGCTCCGGAAATAAAATTAGATACAGAAGAGGAAAATCAGGTTGAAGAATCACTTATTAACATTCAAGGTGTTGAAGGTAAAGTTAAAGCATCTTCTATCAAGAAAGTAGAAGAAATCATCGAAACCTACCCAACAGAAACCGTATCCGTTATCCGTAGCTGGATGACTGAAGATAGTTAAGAATTTAAAAGAGGAAATAACGCTATGCGCGTACGCGAGGATTACAGAACTTTATCAGGGCCGGAAAAAGCTTCAATCCTTTTATTGTCACTTGGTGAGGAACATACATCTAAAATTTTTGAGCATATGGATGATGATGAAATCATAGAAATATCACAAGTCATGTCCGGACTTGGAAAAATCAAACCGAGTGTTGTAGAACGACTTTTTGTAGATTTTGCCGAACAAATGACATCAACCAATGCTCTTGTCGGCACGCAAGACTCTACTGAACGCCTCTTATTAAAAGCCGGTCTTACCTCTGATCGTATTGATAATATCATGGAAGAAATCCGTGGCCCTGCCGGACGAACCATGTGGGAAAAACTAGGTAATGTAAATGAAGAAACTCTCGGTACATTTTTACAAAAAGAATATCCGCAAACGGTAGCTGTTGTCTTATCAAAACTATCAACAGATCATGCCGCGCGAGTGCTTTCTACTTTGCCTGAAACCTTTGCACTGGAAGTTATTAACCGTTTACTACGTATGGAAACTGTGCAAAAAGATATTCTAGATGAGGTAGAAAAAACACTTCGCTCAGAATTTATGACTAACCTTGCAAGAACAGCACGCAGAGATCCTCATGAACTTGTTGCTGAAATATTTAACAATATGGAACGTTCTGCGGAAGGTCGCTTTATGGGAGAGCTGGAAAATAGCTCTCCTGATTCTGCTGAAAAGATTAGAGCCCTCATGTTTACCTTTGAGGATCTTGTAAATCTAGTGCCGGCATCATTGCAAACTCTTATCCGGGCTGTTGATAAAGACAAACTTCCAATCGCTCTCAAAGGTGCGGCAGAAGCCTTGCGAGATCTGTTCTTCTCTAATATGTCAGAGCGTGCAGGTAAAATTATGAAAGAAGACATGTCAGCAATGGGGCCTATACGATTAAAAGATGTGGAAGAAGCACAACAATATATCGTTAATGTTGCAAAAGATCTGGAAGGTCGTGGCGAAATAACTATTGTAAGTGGTAATGAAGAAGATGAGATGATTTATTAAAAATGACAAAAGAGCTATTAAACAACAAACTGGAAAAATTTTATTTTAATGTGAATGTTTTTGAAAAAGATCACGTAGAAAATGAAATAATTAAAGAAGAACTCCCCCCTCCGCCTGTTTTTAATGAAAACGACATTGCTAATGCTAAAAAGAAAGCATTTGAAAATGGAAAAATGCATGGCGTGGAAGAAACTAAAAAAACTCGCTCAGAGATCGTCGCCAAAGCTCTAGAATCAATATCACGAGACACAGACTCTCTTTTTCAAAAAGAAACACAAAGAGGAAAACTTTATGAAAAAGAAACTCTTGAGCTTACTTTAAATATTTTCAAAAAATTATTTCCAGTCTATCAAAAACATTATGGCTTTGAAGAACTAAAAGAAGCGATAACCAGTATTTTAAAAAAACAGCAGAATCAAAAAGAAATTATAATCTATGTAGAACCGGATGCAAGTAAAGGAACTGAAAAACTCTTATCAGAATTATCTTTGCGCAGAAGTGATGTTATTTTTCAAGTGCATGGTGATGAAAACCTATCAAACGGAGAATGCCGTATGTCTTGGAAAGATGGTGGAGCAAACATTGATCCTGAAGCTCTTACCCATAAAATTCAAGCTACAATTGAACAGGTGCTTGCAGCCAACGATACAAAAGGTCATGATGATAATCAAAATAAAGATAGTGGTGATACAGATCAAAACGCCATTAATGAAATGATGGAGAATCCGGATGAGTGACGATGATGATCAAAACAAAGATAGCGATAATGCAGATCAAAGCGCCATTGATGAAATGTTTGATGAAGCTCCACAAAAATCCGCAGCTTCCAGTATGCAGCTTAATGAAATCAAAGAAGAAATTCCTGATACTAAAACTCTTGATCAGGAATTTGATATTGGAGAGTCTATGGCAAGTGATGTCACGGCTATTTATGACATCCCCATTCAAGTTTCGGCAGTGCTTGGTCGTTCCACTATGCAAGTCAGCCAACTTTTGAAACTTGGACGTGGTGCTGTTATTGAGCTTGATCGAAAAGTCGGTGAAGCAATTGATATTTACGTAAACAACCGTCTTGTTGCCCGTGGTGAAGTGGTTGTGGTTGAAGATAAACTTGGTGTAACCATGACAGAAATTGTTAAATCAAACCGCAGTTAATAAGGCTTAGATTATGAGTAGTGATGCATCAACTAAAAAAAGCTCAAACAAAAATGCAGATACAGGCAAACTACCAACTATACGTTTTGCAAAACCATATACAAAAGCTGATTTTGCTACAATTCTTGGATTAACCTTTGCTATAGGCCTTATCGTTCTTGCCATTGCTATGGGACAAAGTAATGCTAATTTCTTTAATGTTCCTTCTCTTTTGATCGTTATTTTAGGAACAATGGCCGCAACATCTACTTCATTTACTGGAGAAGAACTTGCAAGAGCAGGTCAGGTAATTGCAAAATCAATAGTTCGGCGCATACAAAAACCATCAACTTTATCCGTCAGCCTAATTGACCTTGCTCTTATTGCAAAAAAGAAAGGGCTGCTGGCTCTTGTGAATTATGAAAAAGAACTTAATAAAGATCCTTTCCTTGCACATTCCATTCAGATGGTTGTTGATGGATACAATGCTGAAGAAGTTCAACGCCTTTTAAAACTTGAAATTGCTGCTTTAAGTGAACGACATAAAAGATCTGCCAGCATCTGTAGACGTGCTTCCGAAATTGCTCCGGCAATGGGATTAATAGGTACTCTTGTCGGGCTAGTTCAAATGCTCGCAGATCTGGAAAATCCTGAAGCAATAGGCCCTGCTATGGCTGTAGCTTTACTTACAACATTTTATGGCGCGATTTTAGGAACAGTTATTATGGCTCCTATGGCTATCAAACTAGAGAAAAACACTACTGATGAAACGCTTATAAAAAACCTAATATCAACAGCTACCATCTCAATTGCACGTCAAGAAAACCCACGTAGACTTGAAATGTTACTAAATTCAGAATTACCGCCTTCAGAACAAATTACATATTTTGATTAAAGTATATAAAAATAATAGATGACAAATAACAACCTACACTAGCAAACAGGAATAACTATGCGTTTAATGATCATCGGCCATCTGGAAGGCTTCATCTCTCAAGCTGGGAAAATTGCCCTGCAAAAAGGAGCTAAGGTTATCCATTGTGAAGATACAGAACAAGCGATTGGCGCTCTACTCAATGGTAAGGGCGCAGATCTTGTTATGATTGATGTTAAACAAAAAATTGGAGCGTTTGTTAAAAATCTAGAAAAGGAACGTATCCATATTCCAGTTATTGCCTGTGGCGTTGATAATGATGCAAGAGCTGCTGTTAAAGCTATTGAACAAGGAGCAAAAGAATATGTTCCCCTTCCCCCTGATGCAGACCTAATCGCGGCAATTCTTACAGCCGTAACGGAAGAACAAAATACCATGATCGCCGATGATCCGGCAATGATACCGATCTTAAAACTAGCTGATAAAATAGCACCATCAGATGCCACAATCTTTATCACAGGGGAATCCGGCACCGGTAAAGAAGTAATGAGCCAATACATACACCGTAAATCCAAACGAAAAGATGGCGCCTTTATTGCTATAAACTGCGCTGCAATTCCTGAGAATTTACTGGAATCCGAGCTTTTTGGTCATGAAAAAGGAGCATTCACTGGAGCAACTGCGCGAAGAATTGGTAAATTTGAAGAAGCTCATGCAGGAACACTTTTACTAGATGAAGTCAGCGAAATGCACCCTCTTCTACAAGCTAAACTTTTGCGCGCACTTCAGGAAAAAGAAATCACACGCATTGGAGCAAATAATCCGATTAAAATTAATGTACGCATTATTGCAACATCAAACCGTAATATAGAAGAATCTGTAAGAAAAGGAGAATTCCGCGAAGATCTTTATTTTCGTCTAAATGTTGTAAATATCCCTATTCCTGCTCTACGAGAAAGACCGGCTGATATTGCAACTCTTGGACAATTCTTTGCAGATAAATATGCTGAGGCTAACGGTATAGAAAAGAAAAAACTTTCAGATAAAGCCATTGCCAAACTTACATCATATGGCTGGCGAGGTAATATCCGTGAATTGGAAAACACTATGCACCGCGCCATTTTAATGTCTATAGAGAATGAACTTGAGGACAGCGCTATTCACTTGCAAGATAATAACTTTACTTCCTCATACTCATCACAAACTGCAAACCAACATTCAAATCAGGAAAATGTTTCTAATGACGGAACGCAAGAAGTTATAGCATTGCAAAATCCGGGAGGAGTAGAAAACTTAGTTGGACGCTCAATTGCTGATGTAGAAAAAGACATGATTATCAATACACTAGAACATTGTCTTGGAAACCGGACTCATGCAGCAAACATACTTGGAATCTCAATACGCACCCTACGCAACAAACTTAATCAGTATAAAGATAATAACTCTGCACTTCCTGCTGTGGCTGGAGATAAATTGTAACTACCAGAAACATTATAGAACCATCTGCAAAAAATCATATCAAACTGACATTTGCATGTTTTGAAGTAGATATGTAGAATGACGCTACGATCTTAATCTAGGTCACTCAACGCTAACTCGATAATATAAAACATGTCTGATTCCGGTTCCAATTTACCAGCTACACAAACGATTTCTAAGCCAAATATTTCTGCTGGTGCTGGTATTGCAAACCAAGCAAGAAATGCAATAGCACCAATTTTGCGTCCGGATATTATATTTTCCTTAGGAATTATCGGAATTATTCTTTTTATGCTGTTACCAATACCAACCGGACTTTTGGATATTGGGCTTTCTATTTCAATAATGCTATCTGTTCTGGTTTTAATGACTGTACTATTCATCCAGTCATCGCTTGAATTTTCTACATTTCCGACTGTTTTGCTAGTTACAACATCTCTCAGATTAGGTTTGAATGTAGCTTCAACTCGACTAATTCTTGAAAATGGACATAAAGGACGAGACGCTGCCGGACATGTCATTGAAGCTTTTGGTACATTTATCATCAAAGACAACTATATCATTGGCGCTATTGTATTTGCTATCCTTGTTATTGTAAATTTTGTGGTTATTACCAAAGGTTCTGGAAGAATTGCAGAGGTTGCTGCACGCTTTACTCTGGATGCTATGCCCGGCAAACAAATGGCTATTGATAGTGACCTCTCTGCCGGACTGCTTACCGAAGAAGAAGCCAAAAAACGACGCAAAAACCTAGAGCAAGAAAGCACATTTTACGGTGCTATGGATGGTGCGGCAAAATTTGTTCGCGGTGATGCTATTGCCGGACTTCTAATTGTTTTTGTCAACATTATTGGCGGAATACTCATAGGCACAATTTCACAAGGCATGAGCCTTGCAGAAGCAGCATCAAACTACACAATCCTTACTATTGGTGATGGTCTTGTCAGTCAAATTCCTGCTCTTGTTATTTCTGTATCTGCCGGTCTTTTAGTTTCAAAAGCAGGCATTGAAGGCTCTGCAGAACAAGCACTATTTAAGCAATTTAGCAAATATCCACGAGCTTTAGCAATGAGTTCAGGGCTTATGATTACTTTAGGATTAATACCTGCCATTCCTGCCCTACCGTTCCTCATGCTTGGCGGCATTACCGGCAGTTTTGCTTATTTTGCTTTCAGGCACCAAAAAAAAGAAAAAGCCTCTACAAAAACAACACAAGACGCAAAGTCAGGAGGCATCGCTGCCACACCAACAGAAGAACCTATATCAAAAGCACTTGCTATGGATACAATTCGTCTTGAACTGGGTTATGGATTACTACCGCTAGTACAAGGAGAAGATGATAACAAACTCACCGACCAAATCAAAGGGCTGCGCCGTCAACTCGCAGAAGATATGGGATATGTCCTGCCAGCCGTTCGCATTCAGGATAATTTACAGCTTCCTGCAAATACATATATTGTTCTAATCAAGGAAATTGAAGCTGGTCAGGGCGATATACGACCCGGTATGCTTATGTGTATGGATCCAACCGGAGATAAAATAGGACTCCCCGGTGAAAGTACGACTGAACCTACTTTTGGACTTCCTGCTATGTGGATTGATGAACAATATCGCGAAGAAGCACATTTCAAGGGCTACACTGTTGTTGATGCTCCTACTGTAGTTACTACACATATCACAGAAATCATCAAAGACAATATGCCTGATCTTCTTAACTATGCGGAAACTCAAAAACTTCTGGATGAAATGCCCCCAGAATATCAAAAACTGGTCGCTGATGTTATCCCGGGACAAATTTCCATTGGCGGGTTACAAAGAATTCTTAAAAACCTCCTATCCGAACGGGTTTCTGTACGTGATTTACCAGCGATTTTAGAAGGAATATCCGAGGCTAGTGTCTTCACTAAAAATATCGCGCATATTACCGAACATGTACGTGGACGAATTTCAAGACAACTGTGTAATTCTAACACTAATGCCAGTGGCATTATGCCTCTCATTACTCTTTCTCCTGAATGGGAGCAAGCATTTGCAGAAAGCCTGATTGGTGATGGAGAAGATAAACAGCTCGCTATGCCACCGAGCCAGCTTCAAGAATTTATCAAAGCTGTGCGGGAAAATTATGACGAACTATCAGCGCAAGGTGAAATTCCAGTGCTATTGACCTCCCCCGCTATACGGCCATATGTACGCTCTGTTATAGAACGCTTTCGCCCACAAACCGTAGTTATGAGCCAAAATGAAATCCACCCCAAAGCACGAATTAAAACACTGGGGCAAGTTTAGAGAAAAACACCTCATGGAACTACTAAACGAAGAAAATGACATCCTGCTGATTAGTATTGTGCATGAAGTATCTGACAGCGGAATCACACAAATTGGAGATGTCAGATAATTCTTAATCGTCAAATTAGGTAATGACTTTTACATATGACAGCTATGTTTATTTTACCCCGATATAGGTTCTAACTGCTCAGATTTATTTCTACGTATTAATCTTGTTACTATTTGTAAGCTGATAAGTTTATCTTTTTCTCTTAAATTTTCAGGTAAATATTTACCATTACCTTGTGTAAGTCCGTAGTATTTGAGGGCTGTTTGTATTTCGTTAACTGAGTGACCAGCAATATTTATTCCGAGTTTTGTTAGCTCTGCTGCTGTGTTACTAGAAGGAATAAGGTTATGTGATACAATGATATTTCTACACTCATCTAAAATAGATTCTATGCTTATGGGGTTGGCTCCTTCAAATGAAGCTAATTCAGGCTCTTCTGTGATCATTTGGTTCCAAAGCTCCTGTAATCTTTTAGTCTTTTTCAGATTTGCTGGCGGGAGTTTTCCTGTTTGGATCATTGCTTTTACAAGCTCGAATTTAATAGTATCAAGCTGTGTTTTTGGCGCAGGAAGTTCTATAGGTTTTGCTGCCAGTTTTCTTTTGGCTATCTTGCGGTATTTAGACATTATTCTAATAAGTGGTGCGCCAATTAGCCTTTTGTGACCATATTCTGTTATAAGGTGTGCTTCATCAGATTGCGCTTTTAAATCTTCTAGAGCGGTTTTTAAAGTTGTTCTCTTGCAAAGTTCAATAAACTTGGCTTGTCTTCGTAAGTCTTTAAAAAAATCAATTAGATCGATTTCTTTTAATCTGATAATACGTTTTGGACGGTTATGTGGTGCGCCCTTATATCTTTCTGTTGCCTCAACAAATTTTCTTATGTTTTCATTGTTTTGTATGGGGTTGTCATTGTGTTGTTGCATTTGCTTAAGTAACTTAACAAAATCACTGTAATTTTCAATTACACGCTTTATAGTTTCCTGTGCTACAGGTGTTTCAAGAAGAACAGGAAAATCAAAGTCACTTAGATTGCCACCGGATACAGAATTATTTAACGCAAGATGTTTGTGTCTTTCAATAAAGGAAATTGCATCCTTTATTTTGCTTAAAGTTGGTTTTAAAGTTTTCAGATCATCAACATAAGTTGAATATAGCTCTTCGTTTTTTTGCCATCTTTGTTTAACCTTTACTTTTTTTTCTTTAAAATAAGCTGCTGCCTCTTTCGGAGCATCTATCGCAAACTCAATCACATCGACCTTTTTTTTATAAAGGTTTAAAACATTTTTGAATTCTTGCATATATCTGGCGTGTCTTAATTTATGATACACATGTTGTAATGCTTTATTTTCAGGGCTATCTGTAAACACCGGATCTTTTTTATTGGCTAGTTTTTGTGCGGTTTCATAGTGCTCAGTTAGCACTTCAAAATTGGATAAAAAGAATTTATCATTATTAAATTTAAGAAAGTCCATCTTTTCTGGACTACGGATCTCAATAGTTTTGCTTGCTTCGGCTGTATATCTTAGTGCTGTGTAGAGCCTGTCAATTTTTCTGAATGTAAAACCAACTTCCATTGCTGCATTTTTAATATCTTCTTCTGTAACAACGCCACTTTCGTTACCATAGTAAAATGAGATTTCCTGTTTTTGTGCACAAAGCTCGCGTATGTTTTTGAGGTGTACTTCGGGCTCTACATCTGGATCTTCTTTTTTTTGATCTTCAATGTCTTGATATCCCAATAAAAGCGCAGCAAGTAAGTCATTCTCTTTTAAATCTGATACCAATTTCGCTATCTGATAAGCATTGTCATATGCCCGTTCAATATCATCAGGATATATTTTAAAAGCACTCGAAAGTCCTTTTAACTTCGAAAGGTTCGTTTGGCGTATTTGGTCTTCGGTTGTAACTATTTGTTCCCATATTTCTTGAAATTATTACTTTCAAGAATTTGAAGTAAGTCTAAACTTTTTGGAATAGAAGGGTCATAAGCTATTTGATGGTTTATATCCTTGTTATCTGCAAGGCTACAAATAATATTGCCGGCGAATTTATCAGCAAAATGCAACGTAGCAGATACCAATTCTAACTTTTTATCATCAATAATTTTTTTCATACTTTTTTGTTTTTCTACAAATTACCTAAAGGTTACTTTTATAGCATACGTTACATATTTCCATTTGAGCCGTATTTTTGCACCGTTTATCAAATAGCAACCTTTTTTATCATTATTTCTTTAGTGTATAGTAAAGTTAATGGTAAAAGCTTTTACCATAATCTATTGTAAACTACAATATTTTTTTATAACTATTTGGTTTAATTGTCAATATTGCATGCGCGTTAATATATATCGTATTAATATCTATAAAAGTGGCGATGAAACAAGAATTTTGATACTTTAAACTGTGAACTTAAAAAGATAATGGCCTAGAGCCTTCCTAAAATTAGTGGACGAATAATAAAATTCATCCCGAAGCTAAAAACAAAATTTATCCCCAATTATCCATTTTCCTTGCACTGTTTTATGGTTATGCTCTAGTAGAATAGATGCGTAACTCTTATACTGCTCAGGACGTAATTCAGCCATGCGGCTAAAATCTTTTAATGCCAAAACAATGACAGAGGCGATGCAAATGGTTCGTGACACCCTCGGTGATGATGCTGTAATCGTTGCAACACGCGAAGAACGTGGGGGACGTGGAGTAAATGTTACCGCTGCAATTGACCCTAACAGCTACGCCAAAAGCCCTGCATTTGAAGTCAACCGTAGCAATCGCCCTGCTCCGGCAAAAGAATGGCTGCAATATGATGATGAAGATGAAGAATTTGCAATCGCTGAAGAATTAACAGAAGCTCTTTTGCGTCATGGTACTCCTGAAGATGTTATGGACAATATTTTGTCCTGTGCGACTGTTGTAGGACTAGACAGCCCTGAAATTTCCCTGATTGCTGCGATTGAGCATCTTTTCCATTTTCGTCCACTGCCAAATCGTCCGCATAAAAAAGCTATATTGATGGCTGGCATATCTGGATCCGGAAAGACTTTAGCAACCGCAAAACTCGCAGCCAGAGGGGCTATGAGTGGTCTTAATGTCGGCGTTATAACAACTGATACAGTGCGCGCAGGAGGTGTTGAACAACTCGCGGCCTTTACCAAGCTTTTACAAATTGATTTAAAAACATCCTCTTCTGAAGCAGACCTTCCATATATTATCGATGATTTAAGTGGCTGCGACCAGATATTAATTGATACATCAGGTACAAACCCATTTAACAAAGACGATATAAAAATACTGGCACGACTTATTGGTTGTGCTGATATTGAGCCATACCTCGTTATGCAAGCCGGTATGGATGCTGAAGAATCCGGTGAAATAGCGCGTGCTTTTGCAACGCTTGGCATTCACACACTTATTCCTACCCGAATTGACATTACTCGTAAGCTGGGAGGTATTCTTGCCTCTGCGCATCAAGGATCAATGAGCTTTGCTGATGCCTCGAATACACCAAAGGTTGCTAAAGGTTTACTCTCGCTTTCACCAAAAACTTTATCTAAACTGCTCATGCCCGGATCATACGAGCACGAGATACGGCAGGTCAAAAGAACAGGAACAAGACAATGATTGACAGACCTCAAGCCATATCAAAGCCAAAAGCTCCTGTCTTTCGTAGAGGCACAAATATGATTGCTGTTGCCAGCGGTAAAGGTGGCGTTGGTAAAACATGGTTTTCAATTACGCTCGCTCATGCGCTTACAAAAATGGGGAAAAAAGTTCTGCTTTTTGATGGTGATTTAGGACTTGCTAATGTAGATGTGCAACTCGGACTTATGCCAAAACGTGATTTGAATGATGTAATTCGCGGACGGCTTTCTTTAGATAAAGTCATACAACCCTACGAAGAAGGCGGATTTGATATTATCGCAGGACGCTCAGGGCAAGCCTCCCTTTCTGCATTACCTAGCCAACGCCTTTCATTGCTTCGAAACCAATTACTAGAAGTTTCTGATAGCTATGACATAGTAATTTCAGATCTTGGCGCCGGCGTTGATCGTACTGTTCGCATGCTTTCTGCCACTGCCACCCGAACGCTTTTAATTACAACAGATGAGCCAACTTCCCTCACAGATGCCTATGCATTTATAAAGCTGGGAAATGCGGCTGGGATGTCAAAAAACATTAGCATTGTTGTAAATATGTCACCTAGTATTAATGAAGGAGAAAAAACTTACAGAACTCTTCTAAGAGCATGTGAAAATTTTCTGCGTTTAAGACCATCACTAGCCGGACTTATAATGCAAGACCCTAAGGTTAAGGAAACTATTCGACACCAAACTCCACTTCTCATAAGATCTCCTAATACGCAGGCCGCAGAAGATGTTGAGCAAATAGCCCAATTTATCTGGAAAAGCATTACTGATGCTAAAAAGAAAGCTATTAATGCATAACAGGGGCACTAAAATAATGTATCCCCGCCTATTCCGCGCTATAACAAACCCATGAGCAAATCAGGATTTCCACAATTCCCTTCAACACCAAAGCTTCCTGAGCACAGAGAACGCTTTGAAAAAAATCATGAAGAGCAACGAGTTCGCATTACAAAAGTACCTCGTAATATTGATAATATACGCAAAGCTGCCAAGATCAGAGGTGAAGTGATAGAACAAAGGCTTGATACTCGCACGAAAGAGCATGTTGTTATAATTCGCACTGAACATGGAGAAATAGAGGTACGTTTACCACAGGAACAACGCCCGCCTACGTCTGGATCACATGTTGAGATTCAAATCCAACCACACCGAGAACAAGCTCAACAAGCAGAATATGCTATTATTCGTCAAGTAGAAAGAAGACCTGTAGAACACTATACTGAGTCTGCACCTAAACAATACGACACACAACCGGCTATAAATTCAGACATTCGCAAAACATCAACGCCGGTAAATATAGAAATAGGAACACAACCTCAATCACGAGTAACACTTGATACTCTACCACCGGCCATGCATACAAACACCATACCGCGCACAACACCTGCTGCCGGTGATATTATCCGGCTAATACCACTTTCACCGCAAGAAAATATTATAGCAATTCCTACAACATTGCCTGATATGATTATATCATCCATCATTAAACCGACTATATTTCAAACAAAGCTTATTGCTCAAGAAATAGAAAACATAAAGCTAACAAATACGATAAATATTCAACAACAACCATCTAGATCAACAATACAAACATCACTTGAAAACACTGCTCTCTACATACTTCCAGAACAAAACAATCCTCTAGCGATAAATGAAAACACACAATCGCCAGTACATATAAAACTTCTCTTACCTTCTATTAAGGAAATGACCGCAGAGCAAATTTTCAACCCTAAACATTCACACAACAGCCCTACTCTTGTAACTCCACAATTAACATATCAACAACTTACAGGAATTAATCCTGCCTTAATAACAAATGGAAATACACAGCCACAAATACAAACCTTATCTAAACCTATTGAACAATTTATTGATATAAAAATAGAAAAAATTGAATCTCCACAAGTTCAAATTATTGACCCCAAGAATATTAAAAATACAATTAAGCTAAATGCTCTAAATACAAAACCGTTAATCCTGCACAATCAAAAACCAAGCACAATTACAGGACTCATTACATCAACAACACAAAATAATCTTCCTATTTTGAGTTTGTTTATTCCTCAAAATGGAGAAATCCATAATTTTAGTTTCCAAATGCCTGCTGAAAATCTACCCATTGGAACACAACTTCAAATCACACCACAAATGCAAGCAAATATAAATACAAATACTATAGCAATATTACCGCCTTTCTCTTTATATATAACACCGGAAATCTGGCCTCTTATGGAAGAACTTTACCAAACACTTGCAAGGACAGATTCAGTAACGGCTCAAGCCTTTAGCAATATACTTCCAAGTCCGGCAAATAATCCTACACAACTAACACCGGCAGCACTTTTTTTTATTGCAGCAATGCGTGGAGGTGAGCTAAATGGATGGCTTGGTGACAAAGCAATTGAGGCTCTTCGCCGTGACGGTAAAGGAAGTCTTTTAAATCGTTTAAACATAGAAGGCTCTCACATCGCACGTCTAAATTCCGAGCCGGTTTCTCAGGATTGGCGAGCGCTTAATCTTCCGATATTCCATGATGGTGAAATTCAAAAAATTGCCCTTTATTACAAACATGAATATAGAGATAGCAGCAATGAACAAACTCAAGGGAAAAGCACACGCTTTATATTTAATCTCAAGCTTGATGCCATGGGAAATGTACAGCTTGACGGGTTATTTTACCAAGAAAGACTGGATATTATTTTAAGAACTGAAACTCAACTCAGTCAAACCATGCAATCTGATATGCGCCAAACTTACGCTTACGCGCTCAAACAAACACAAGTAACAGGCGAATTATCATTTCAAAACCAGCCGGATCAATGGGTAACAATTCAAATTGATGATAAAGAAAATTTTATGATTTCAGCGTAAAAGGCAAGTTGAATTTATTATGAAGAATCACTTTTTTTTCGCCGGTAAATTTCAATCCCGATCTCGTCCAACTCATTTGATTCTTTCTTATTTAACTCTTTTAGCTTTGCTTTCTCACGTGTTTCTTTAGTGATTTCAATCTTTTTAAGCTCTGCAAATGCCATACGCATATCTTCTCTAGCAACTTCTATTCGGACAGCAAGCTTAGTAGCTGCTTCCTCTATATCTGCAATGCGCTCTTTTACAGCCTTCGCATATGAGGCAAAATAGGAAAGCATTTCTACACCCATTTCATTAAGCTGTTCTTGCTCTTCTGCCATTTGATCTTCAAGAGTTTTTTTCTGATTTTCAAACTCTTCTGCTTGTCTGTATAACTCAGCTAAAAATTTTTGTTTCTGATCGACTACATGTTTACGCACACGAATAAGTGGACTTAAATCAGCCATAACTTATTTAATCTCCCCTTTTTCAATAATAGGGACACATTAAAGCAATGCGTCCCCGCTTGTATTCACCGCATAATCTATACCAATAATTCCTGCAAGCTGCTTAAACGCATCCTCGATCATAGTGCTTTCATCTTTATGCTGAGACAAAAACTCCTCGATTTTCGGATAAATCTGTATAGCCTCATCCACTTCTGGATCACTTCCACGCCTATATGCACCCAAACGAATCAACTCGGACATATCTTCATAAGTTGTAACAATCTGTTTTGCACGTTTAATTATCGCATTTTGCTGATCGGTAAGTACCGCAGGCATAGAACGTGAAATTGACTTAAGCACATCAATGGCCGGATATCGACCACGATCAGCTATTGCCCTATCCATCACTATATGTCCATCAACAAGCCCACGTACAGCATCAGAAATAGGCTCGTTATGATCATCTCCCTCAACCAACACAGAAAATAATCCGGTAATATATCCCGTCCCGATAGAGCCGGAACCTGCACGCTCCAAAAGCCTTGAAAGTTCCCCGAATGTAGTTGGTGGATATCCCTTGGATGTAGGAGGTTCTCCCGCACTCAAACCAATCTCGCGCTGCGCCATTGCAAAACGTGTTATAGAATCCATCAAACATAAAACATTTTTGCCCTGATCTCTGAAATATTCAGATACAGCCAGCGTTACATAAGCAGCCTGTCTGCGCATCAAGGCAGGCTCATCCCCTGTAGAAACGATTACCACTGAACGCGCCAACCCCTCTTCTCCAAGATCATCCTCAAGAAATTCCTGCACTTCACGTCCACGTTCTCCAACAAGCCCAATCACAGAGACATCTGCCTCTGTATAACGCGCCATCATAGAAAGAAGGACAGATTTACCAACACCGGAACCTGAAAATATCCCCATTCTCTGCCCTTTACATGTAGCCAAAAACGTATTCACCGCACGAACGCCAAGATCAAGCTGTAATCCCATTCTCTGCCTTGAATGCGGTGGAGGCGGTTTATTCTTGAGAGGAACAGAATTTGATCCTTGATGCAGAAAACCTTTACCATCAATCGGCTCACACATTGCATTAATTACACGCCCAAGCCATAGCTTATCCGGATTAATCACTTGAGCATGATCTTGAATAACTGCCCTACAACCAAGCCCTACGCCTTCAAGAGTACCAAATGGCATCAATAACGCGTGACCATCCTTAAAACCCACCACTTCACATGGAATATCCTTGATATCACTGTCTGGACACAAATGTACCATAGATCCAATTGAAAGATTACTGCCAAAGCCTGCAATCTCGATCAAAAGTCCAAGTATTTTTGTCACTTCCCCATATACTACCTTGTCATCAAGTAGTGAAATAGCAGCTTTAGCTTGTTCAGATAATCTATCCATAAAGGAAAACATATCACATGAAAAATCATTACATAAAAATTTTATTAAAATATATTAATAAAGGTTAACAAGTATGCTACAGTTCGGATAACTTGTTAACTTGCTAATTATTAGGAAAATCAAGATTATGCGCGTCCTACTTATCGAAGATGACATATCTACTGCTAAAGCCATTGAGCTTATGCTGAAATCTGAAAATTATATTATTGACTGCACTGATCTAGGCGAAGATGGTCTTGAAATCGGTAAGATATACGATTACGATATTATTATACTTGATTTGATGCTTCCGGATATGGATGGATATGATGTTTTAAAAGCTTTGCGCGATGCAAAAATTGAAACCCCGATACTTATTCTTTCCGGTCTGACAGGACTTGATAACAAAATTAAAGGTTTGGGATATGGCGCTGATGATTACCTGACAAAACCATTCGACAAACGCGAGCTAATTGCCCGCATTCAAGCAATCGTCCGCCGTTCACAAGGACATTCACAAAGTATTATTGAAACAGGCAAGATCAAGGTTAACCTTGATTCTCGTACTGTTGAAGTTAATGATAAACCTTTGCATCTTACCGGTAAGGAATACGGCATTATTGAACTTCTGAGCTTGCGTAAAGGTTCTACTCTAACCAAGGAAATGTTTCTCAATCATCTTTATGGTGGCATGGACGAGC
>JAGLMC010000094.1 GCA_023140215.1 Alphaproteobacteria bacterium | reverse complement strand
ACGAGCCGGAAGTTAAGATTATTGACGTATTTATATGTAAGCTCCGTAAAAAACTTCAAGATGTCGCTGATGATGACTACATTGAAACTGTTTGGGGTCGTGGTTATGTTCTTCGTGATCCTTCCGAAACAAACAAAAAAGCTGCTGCAAACATATAAATATACAAACTCCAATTTATCTTTATACATTGTTATTTAGTTGTTAACATGCGCCTTACGCGTTTTATTTGTCATGTTTTGTAAATAATAAGTTAGAAAGATCATATGTGGAATTTAGCAAATATATTAACTGTATCCCGGCTGGCATTATTACCGATCATTATATTTTTTATGTTTTTTCCTTATTCTTGGGCTGCATATCTTTGTCTGATACTTTATACCATAGGGGCTATCACCGATTATCTAGATGGCTGGATTGCCCGTAAATATAATCAAATTACTGAATTTGGAACTTTTCTTGATCCAATTTCCGATAAAATTTATGTAATTACAATAATGATAATGCTGGTAGCAACACAGCGTATCACAGGTATATTTGTAATATTTGTAGTCATAATTCTTACACGTGAATTTGTTGTCTCCGGATTGAGAGAATATCTTGGCGCGAAGAATATCAAAGTTCCAGTATCAAAGCTGGCAAAATGGAAAACTGCTGTTCAAATGCTAGCCACAGGACTGCTCATCATTTCCCCTTATATAACCGGAGGCATCGCATTTGGCCTTTTTTGTCTTGCAGGTGCGTGTACACTCACCGTCATCACAGGCTGGGATTATTTAAAAACCGGATTAAAATACATGAATGGAAATGCTGCTGATGATTGATCTATACGCTTTAACACGTCCACTCTTATTCAAAATCAAGCCGGAAATGGCACATAACCTAATGATTAAAACTATGAAAACAGGGTTAATGTTACCTTGTTCAAAGGTTAATGATCCGGCTCTGGAAGTTAATCTTTGGGGGCATAAATTCCCAAACCCACTGGGAATGGCTGCCGGTTTTGACAAAAATGCAGAAGTTATAGGAGCTCTTTTAAATCTTGGTTTTGGCTTTGTAGAAACCGGCACAGTTACGCCAAAACCTCAACACGGCAATCCAAAACCACGCATTTTTCGCTGTGCTTCTCATGAAGCTATAATTAATCATATGGGCTTTCCGGGTGTAGGCATGAATGTTTTCAAAGACAACCTTACAAAATATCTTGGAAATCCTAAAAAACATTACGGCGTTGTAGGCATCAATATCGGTATAAATAAAACCCAAAAACATCCTGCAAAAGATTATGCCATGCTTATTAAAATGCTTGGATCAATGGCAGATTTTCTTGCTGTTAATATTTCTTCTCCCAACACTCCCGGACTGCGCGACTTACAAAAACGCGAGCCTTTATTAGATCTACTCGGCGAAATTAAAGAAGCACGCAAAAAAGCATGTGGAGAGCATCCTCCTCCTATATTGGTAAAACTTGCTCCTGATCTTGATGAAGAGCAACAGGAAGAACTAGCCAAAACCCTGATGGATGCTGAAATAGATGGAGTTATTCTCACAAATACAACCCTAAATCGCCCTGAAGCTCTACCGCAGGAATTTACAAAAAAACAAGGTGGATTAAGCGGACTGCCTCTTACCCATCAATCTACAAAAATCATCCGTAATTTCTACAAACTAACAAACGGCAAATTACCAATTATAGGTGTAGGTGGAATCTCCACTGCCAGAGATGCCTACGAAAAAATTAAAGCGGGAGCTTCTCTTGTTCAGATATATAGTTCTTTTGTATTTAAAGGACCCTTTGTAGCACATTCCATAAACCAAGGACTATTAGAGCTATTAAAAGCAGATCAGCTAACAAATATATCCGAAGCTGTAGGACAAAGTGTAAATTTAGGAAAGCAAGGAAGCCAAGCCACAAATGGCAAACTTTAAGAAAAAAAAGCATAAAAAGAAAACCACAAAAAATTGTGGCCTCAAGACTGGAAAACCTTCCGTAATGTTTCTTTCTTTGGGATATTTTATCTCTATTGCTATCATCACTACCTTGGCTTTTATTTCATTGGAACTCTCTGCCTTTTGCTTAGGATTACTTGCACTTGGAAACTATGTATTTTACACATTGCGTCAACGCACACTTTGGGAACTGGCCGCAAACTATAAATTCAAAACCCTTGAGAAAAAACATGAAAAGCTGGTTCGTGAAATTGCCAAAAATCAAAATATTCTTTCATATCTTAAAGAAAATATAAATGAAACTAAAGACGCATATCTGCTAAAAAACAACGATTTTAACTCCAAACCGTTAACTACATCAAATTTACATTCCACTAACCACCATGCTCAATCTATTACCATGCCAAAAGCAGAATCACCTCAAAGATCACAAGAAAAAATAACTCCACCTGTCATTGCTAATGAAGACCATTTTAGCAATTATGATGGATTAAGTGATATGATTGTTCGTGAATTGCTTCATAGTGCCATTCGTAAAAAACGCGTTGATATATTTATCCAGCCAATCGTTCGCCTGCCACAACGACAAACACGTTTTTACGAAATATATGGCAGAGTGCGCGCTAAAGCGGGAATGTACCTTCCAGCCGAACGTTATATGACGCTCGCAAAGAAAGATAAAATAATCAATACTCTTGATAATCTAGTGCTTATGGAATGCCTTAAAACCATTAAAGACACATCACATTTAAACAAGGCAGCACCTTTTTTTATTAATATTACAAGTTCCACAATTACAAACACACTCTTTATGAATAGACTACTTGGCTTTTTATCAAAAAACCGCCATCTAGCACCTCGAATTATATTTGAAATCCAGCAAAAAGAATTTGATAATATGCAACCGGCTGTATTGGAAATTCTACGTGGCGTTGGCAAGCTTGGCTGTTCTTTATCAATTGATCACATACAAACACTAGAATTTGATATTAAATTCTTACAGGTTCTAAAAGTACGTTTTGTTAAAATAAACTCTTCTATCCTTCTCAATAATACAAAAAATAACAAAACATTTAATGATATGAGCCGCCTCAAACGTAAATTAGAGTGCAATGGTATTGGCTTTATTGTCGAACACATTGAAGATGAAAAAGCAATAGTAGAGCTATTGGAATACGATATTAATTATGGTCAGGGATATCTCTTTGGCCGACCGGATTTACAAGGTGCTTATCAGCAAAAGAAAAGAGCGTGACAAGTTCCTTATCATTGTTAGAATACTCTCGATATTAATAAATAGTAGTGTCTCAACCCCCATTAGTCAGGATTATATAAAATGAAATATGGATGGACTCTTATCTTTTTAAGCAGTTTTTTAAGTATTTTGATTTTTGGCAAACAAGCTTTTTCACAGGAAGAAATTTTACCACAACCGCAACATGCCGTTGCTCTTCATGGAAGTCCAAAATACAACGCTGATTTTGAGCATCTGGAATATGTGAACCCTGAAGCACCCAAAGGCGGAATACTTAAACAACATGTAATAGGCAGCTTTGACAGCCTTAATCCATTCATCATTAAAGGTAGTACTGCGGCAGGGCTTAACTATATGCGCTCTGGCTTGATCTATGAAAGCCTAATGCAAAATAGCTGGGATGAACCGTTTTCTCTTTACGGTATAATTGCTGAAAGCATTGAAATACCTAAAGATCGCTCATGGGTTGCGTTCAATTTACGCAATGAAGCAAAATGGGCAGATGGAAAGCCAATCACTGCGGATGCTGTTGTTTGGACATTTAAAACACTAACAAGCAAAGGAAAGCCGTTCTTTAAGGCTTACTGGCATGATGTAGTAGAAGTTATAGCCGAAAGTGATAAACGCGTTAAATTCACATTTAGATCTCAAGGTAATGCCGAACTTCCACTTATTATTGCCGAAATGGTTGTTTTACCTAAACATTACTGGACGCAAAATGAACATAAATTTGATGAAACATCATTAGAAGCTCCTCTTGGCAGCGGCCCTTATGAAATATCCCTTGTTGATGCCGGACGATCTATTGAATATACGCGCCGTAATGACTGGTGGGGTAAAGACTTGCCGTTTTTTAAAGGTTTCTACAATTTTGACAAACTACAATATGATTATTACCGCGATACAAATGTTGCTCTAGAGGCTCTTTTTGCCAGTGAATATGATGTAAAGATGGAAAATACAGCAAAACTCTGGGTAAGTGCTTATAATGCAAAGCCTGTGCGAGATGGTCGAATTATAAAGGCCGAGATTGATAATCAACGCCCGGCAGGTATGCAAGGCTTTATATACAATACCCGCCGCGCACTTTTCCAAGATAAAAGAGTTCGAGAAGCTCTGGCTTATGCTTTTGATTTTGAATGGTCAAATAAACAATTTGCTTATGGAACATATACGCGCACTAACAGCTATTTTGAAAATTCAGAGCTTGCCTCTAATGACCTGCCAAGCATAGAAGAATTGATTCTTCTTGAACCTTTTAAGGGAAAAATCCCAGACGAAGTTTTCACAAAAACATATAAAGCTCCGGTTACAGATGGCTCAGGTAATGCTCGTCAGAATTTACACAAAGCCAAAAAATTGCTGGATGAAGCTAACTTTATTCTTGGCGAAGATGGTGTACGCGTTAAAAACGGTGTGCGTTTAGAATTTGAAATTCTTGATGCCAACCCACAATTTGAACGCTGGGTTTTACCATTTATCAAAAACCTTGAGCGAATTGGCGTAAAAGCTAACTTCCGCGTTGTTGACACTGCTCAATATCAAAACCGCATAAATGATTTTGATTTTGATATGACCATTGGAGGCTTTGGACAATCTAACTCTCCCGGCAATGAACAGCAAGATTTCTGGGGTTCTGATAAAGCTGATATACATGGCTCTCGCAATTATATCGGAATAAAAGATCCTGTAATTGACGACTTTATTAATAAGATTATTCATGCGAAAAACAGAAACGATCTTATTACAAAGACACGTGCTATGGATAGAATATTACTGTGGAACCATTATGTAATTCCAATGTGGCACTATCCAAAATGGCGCATAGCTTATTGGAATCATATAAAACACCCTGAAACAATGTCAGGAATCAGCCCGTTAATTCTATATACGTGGTGGAAAAAAGAAGGACAATAAACCATGAGCATAACAATAGCCATTCCGGCACGATACGAATCGTCTCGTTTTCCCGGCAAGCCTTTAGCTAAAATCAAAGGTAAAACTATGCTGGAACGCGTTGTAACTCTAGCAAAGAACGCAGCGCAAAAATATGAAAACGTATCTGTATTTGTTACAACCGAAGATAAGCGCATTGCTAATCATGCAGAGGAAATTGGCGTTGCCTGCATAATGACACCTGAAAATTGCAAAACCGGATCAGATAGAGTGTTAGCGGCATTAAATCAAATAACTGACTGGCCGGAATTTGTTTTAAATCTGCAAGGAGACGCTCCCTTTACTCCACCAAATGCTCTAGATGCTATGATTAAAGCTTTTCAAAACAATTCAAATCTTGAAATTGTTACACCTGTTCACCAATTAAATTGGGAAGATTTAGACCGACTACGAGAAAATAAAAAAATAACACCATTTAGCGGAACAACCGCAATTATAAACAAGGATGGTGAAGCTCTCTGGTTTTCAAAACATATTATTCCGGCAATTCGAAACGAAGATGAGCTACGACAAAATTCTCAACTTTCTCCGGTATATCAACATATGGGATTATACGGATTTCGCAGCGATATTCTCGAACGGTTTTCCAAACTACCGCAAGGACACTATGAACATCTCGAAGGACTTGAACAACTCCGCATGCTGGAAAACGGAATTAAAATTCAAGCTGTTAAAATTGAAATTGATAAAGGACTTATACAGTCCGGTATTGATACTCCTGAGGATTTAATTCGGGCAGAAGCAGCTATGCTCTCCGGAAATTCAGAACAATGACAACACTCATTATAGTTCGCCACGGCAATACATTTTCCCCAGAAGATACACCAACTAGAGTTGGCGCTCACACAGATTTACCTCTTGTAAAAAAAGGTGAAGAACAAGCACGAGCAGTTGGCAAATATCTGAGTGAAAACAGGATGATACCTGATGTTGTTTACACTTCAAATCTCCAGCGGACTATACAGACTGCAAAAATTGCGATTAAAGAATCCGGTATAACAAACCCCGTTTATCAACTTAATATCTTTAATGAGATTGACTACGGAGAAGATGAAAACAAA
>JAGLMC010000093.1 GCA_023140215.1 Alphaproteobacteria bacterium | reverse complement strand
AACTTTACAACACTGATCGGGTAACTTGTATTAAAAGGCTTTTCGTTCAAGGCTTTCATCATGGGAACATTCATAAAGTGGCATAATCGATTCATAAATAAATTAGTTTCCTTTTCCAACATTTCAAGTGGTAAAGCCTGAACATTTTTGAATCCTAACAAATCCTGATAATATTTAATTCGTGCAAAATAATCCAAGATGTGAAGATCAAGGTAGGAAGAAGACTGTAAACGATTACGAATATAATAATCTTGCGCGTCAGGAGTATTAAAGCCACCCTTATAATAGCGTAAATATTTTTCAATTGAATGAAAATAACCTGTCCGAACCATCATGCGATACATGGATTCCACAAGACGGTCTTGCCGACGAAATACAACGATAAATTTAACATTGCCAAATAAGTTGTAAAGTTGAGATGCAAGCTGCTGCCCGCCCTTATAGTTATCAAACATACTGCCAACAAGAGTCTCATCCGAAAAAATAATTTTCTCATGAGGTTTATCTTCCAGAATTTTGGCGAGTCTGTCTTTCAGCTCATCAAGGCTATATTCAAAAGGTTCCCTATTTTTGACAATGTTTATAATTTCATTGATGCTATCAAATTCATCGGTAAATTTTCCAATGTAATAACACTTTTCGGAATCAAATGAGGGAAAAACATATTTTTGCAAATAAGTCGAGGCATTCTTTGAAAAACCGATATGAAGAATAAACTCTTTTTTCATGATGGCTTCTCTTCTGACCAGATAGCAACATTGCTTCCTGAATATTCTTCTACAATAAATGAACTACCGGGGAAATATTGCTTTAATTTATTGACGATGCTCTGAACATCTTCTTTCCCGATGCTTTTTGTCTTGTGTTTTCCGTAGTTATATTCCTTAACCCTGTCGTTTAAAAAGCCGGGCAAAAAAGGCGCCAAATATTTTTTATTAGACAGAAAGGATAAGATTACATTCTTTAGTATTAATTTGAACGTTTTTGAAGTGTCCTCATATTCGATAGGTGTTTTCTCTCTTTTATTGTTCTCCCCGTAGAGTTTTTCAATTTGATCTATGATACGTGTATAGGCAAAGGGTCCCTCAATTGCAGATATAATTGTTTTTAATTTTTCGTGATTTTCTGAAATATCAGGAAAGTTCTTTTCAAAGGCATCGGGATCTTTTATGGCTAACTCTATGCATTTAAACAGTTCTTCTTTGGAAAAAGCGTTCGCTGATACCGAATTGGGAATGTCGATTTCCATAGTATCCGATTGTACCGGACGATAGGCAATTACAGGTTGCTTTAACAAATGCGCTTCCAACCCCGTTGTACAACCATTATGAAGAACAGCACGGGCACCAATCAACCATGGTGTGACAGATCCTTCAAAAACAACCTCAACATTATCCAACCCGTTTACAGCATCGTGCCAAGCTTGATGATTTTCCGACGGATGGGGACGAACGATGATGTTAATATCGCTATATCGACGACTGAGATCTGGAAGTATTTCAATAAAATGCTCAAATATAATTCTATTGAAGTCCCATACCCCTTTATAGAATTTATAATCTTTCTCTGATTTGAGAATCATATCTTGCTTAAGAATATTAAGATATCCGTCTTCTCCTAAGTAATGATTATATATTCCGAAATTTGAACAAATAAGAATGTAATCCCCGTATTTATCCTTAATATCCTGCACAGAAGAATCATAAAGAGAGGAAAATTCCTGTCTCCATAAATCAACTCTAGGATTGCCTGTAGAGATAAATTTATTTTTATGATTAGGATATTTTTTCAAAAGAAGGTTCTTTAATTCATCCCCCCACAAAAAAACAACATCTGACATTTCTATGGTTGATGCACTATAGCGTTCAGTCGTAATCACTTCCATATTAACGTGAGTAATTCCTTCTTCATCTAGAGAAGAAACCAGAACACCCTTGCTTCTAAAAAAGTTAATAATTTTGCTTTCGCTGGGAATAATACTCTTAAGCAGGACAACGCCTCCTGCTACGCTCATTTCTGATGATTGCAACGATTTCTTGGTTCCAATTATACACGACCATCCGCGCGAAGCTGCTTCCATAGAAATCAAGACTTTTGAAACTAGTTCACGTTCAGAAATCTCCACGGGCAGATATAAGCATTTTTCTTGAAAAACCATCAGTTACTCATCCCGCTTTATTTAGTCTGCGGAAATAAGATTCTCCTAGGCAAAATTCCAGCTGTTTTTTGTTATATTTTCCTAAAGGTTTTTCCAGCAATTCAAATGTATGAATATCATTTTCTGTGTCGTGATTATAAAGCCAAAATCTCTGAAAATTAGCTTTCAAAAAGCGTGCATTTGCTGTTCGTCCATCTACAAGAACGGATGTTCCCGGTAATAAGAAATGTTCAATTATCAGTAAATCTGCACTCATCGGCAATCTATCTTTTGAGCGCGTATGAATGCCATAAATATCTCCTTGTACATCGTATTGCCCTGGCGCATCAAGATAAATAAAATCCGGGCATATGTTCGGCAAGCTATCATAACAATGAGTTATACGCCCGTTGAACGACATCATCCGACATTCAGAAAAATGCATGTAAATAAAGTCACATAGATCTGAAGAGATCTTATTTTCAATAAGAGCTATAAATTCTCTGTTGGCATCAATACTAAAGATTTTAAAAGCATCAGAACGCCGTAGATTATTGGTAACATAGTTGCCATACTTTTGTTTATTTCTTCGTAAGGCATCTGCCATAATAATGGTCGAATAACCAACTCCAAATTCCATGATCGTCGTTACTCGCCGATCACAAATAGCTTTGTGGAGACGGACAAGGTCATCAAGATCTGGAGCAAAAGGCGTTATATTATTTTGATCAACGGCTGTATATATGCTCTGTTCATTTTTTTCTTCTGATAAGTTACATTTAAGTAACTTATTAAAATCATGTGATGTGGCATAATTCAATACATCTGAAGAATATTTCATTTAGTTCCTCTATTTTAGAAATGACCATGTGATCGCCTATTTCTAGCTATGTTTCACTGAACGGGATAATAATAATCTAGACATTCCAATAAGGAACGCCCCTTATGCAATTCCATCAGAAATTTATAAACCCGTTCCGTGCTTGTTGTACCATATCCTTCAGACTTTTCTGAAATTGATGGAGGAGTAATCTCATGTGCCAAAAACATAGACCAGTCAGATTGCTGCGCAAGTTTTAACTCAATTTTTCGATCAATGCAATTTTTTATCACTTTAATCATTTCATCAATAGAATCAAAGCGATAATTTACGTTCTTATTATCAAAAACCGTTTCTGTATTTTGGCAAAAGGACATTTGTCCAACTGGTTTAGCTAATTGTAGCGCATGCAGAACGATACTAGATCCTGTGCCTAGAATAATGTCAGCCCATTCAATCAATACCGTTGAGGGTATATCAGATGCTATAACAACATTTGTCGCTGTATTTTTGCCAAGAAAAGACGTGTTCATATTACGTGTATGCGGTTTGATAACCATATCTACATCATTCAAAACAGCAAGTTCTCGTAACCCTTCTTTCAATTTTTCCAATTGAACACCATGTTGTATTTTTGACAACATTACTACAATTTTACATTTACCAGCCGAGGGTAGCCGTTTTAAATAGTTTTCCTTGTAAAAATAAGGGGCTTTAAGCACTTCGGTTGTTAATTTGCTTATCCATTCCGCACTCATGCGCAAACTGCCAACCCATACTATCGGAGCACCGAAGAATACAGACTTAAATTTTTCTACGGCATGATGGTTGGAAACAAGGAAAACTGATCCTAGCGACGAATCAAAAGGCTTTGTTACACGTCCTGCGCATTGTCCCGGCGTTTGCCCCATATAACAATCATGACCAGCCTGTATAATTGCAATTGTAGCACTGCGCGGTTTCATATTTTTTAGCGCATATTTTACCAACGGCGTTCGCTCTGGTTGGCAGGCGATTTCATCAATAACAATAAGTGCACCTTCCATATCTTCTTTCCAACATGAAACCCATCCTATAAAATGGCGAAAAATCAGATTTGAAAAAAAGGTTAGAATATTATATAGTTCGCTCCAAAATGGGCTTCTTTTTGACATAATATTAACATGTCTTGATTTTTGACGCGATAGAGACAGAGCCTTATATAACCATTTATGCAAAAGTGGTGCACGAGGATGATCGAAAATGCTTTTAAAAGACACTTTTCTAAATTTTTTAAAATAAGGCATAGTTTCGTAATCATCGGGAAAAGCACATTGTCCGTCTGCCACAGAAGCTAAAACCTCTACGTTCCAAGACGGATCTGCAGCAAAAGCGTCAAGAAGGGGTGCATAGGTATCAAAATCATTATAGGCACGATTTATAAAAATTACTTTTTGAATAGGCGTTATGACCTTACAATTTTTTGTTACAGCAATCTTGGCGTTTTCTTTTTTCATAGCCAGCCATACCCTGTCTTAGTACGATATTGCTGTAAATCTACTATATATCGGCTCCATGATGACAATTGCGAAAGAGGATGATACATGCTCTTTGTATCAACCAGATGCATCAAGTAATCAAGCGTAGCAGGACGTAAAAAAGAAATATTATCGTCAAAACGAGTAAAAGCCACATCATAAGGCTGAATTTTACCGTAAAGATCATATGTCTCTTTACGAAAATCTATGTCTGGAACGGGAACATCCAAAAACAGGGCAATCTTCTTTACCAACATTTCAATGGGCTCATCGAACAGATCGTCAAAATTTATATGCAATCCTGGCATTTTAGCTACGACTTTCTCATAAAGGGCATAATCAGCATAGCGCATATGTGGAAAAAACTTGATCCTGTTCATCAATTGCGGATGCATAAACGCTTGTGATGCAAGTGAATTGATCCAGCCTCGAAAATCACGATACAAATGAATCATCCGGACGTCTTCAAACTCTTTCTTATAGTGTTGATAGAGTACATCCGGATCGTAGCGATGAATATCAACCGTTAACTCAATATGCCAGTTTTTATGATTTTCAGGTGTTTTGTAGATAACGGCACGGTCGTATACTTCACGGCATGTCATATAGAGATCTTTTATATTTTTGAATGAATAGTTTTCCAGCCGTTCAATATCTGACATAACACGATCATAATTGACTAAAATTCTTGGTTTTTGATTATCGCGATCCAAAACACTGACGCCACCACGTAAAATAGGATTACTATGAGACATAAGAGTGTCTTTTAAACGATTTTGCATAAACCCAGAATCGAGAGAAAGTTCTCCCATTAAGTATCGATGTAATCCGGTTTTTCGAAAGGGAACATTTCCAAAGCCAAATTTTTCTATCAGTCCGGCTAATAACGTGCTGCCCATTGGACCAAAAGAATTAAGAACAAGAAGTTTTGGCATTATTTTGCACGTAAGTTAAAAATTAGATATCTCCAAATATTAAGGCTGGAGTATATGTTATACTATCTTAATCTGGCAATCCCCAAGGCTAAAAATCCCATGCATTTTAACACGAATGAACCTCTACGAGCCTACGCCCGCAGTATCATTATTAGGTCAAGCTTCGCTTGTCCAGTATCTTCTTTTTCCTGATGCTGAATATATCACCTTATAGTTACCTCATCAATACCAACTGTTGACACAAAATAACCTCCCGACCAAATACTGTTTATACCCCAATATAAGTCCTGTAAAAAGGGAAATTTCTTCTTCATACCACGCGCTGTATTTGCTTTTATCGTACAAACAACTGTACTTACACTCATTTTTGGAGGTATTGATAACAATAAGTGCACATGATCAACATCGTGGTTTACCTCTAATATCTCAAGTTCAGGATAGTCTTTTCGTACTTCTAACAACTTTGCCCTGAAATACGCAAATACACCGCTATTAAATATCTTATGGCAATATTTAGTCGTCATCACCAAATGATACTCACAGCAATAAACACAATGCGTCTGCTTTTTATAGCTCATCACATAGAATTAGGGCCTGTTGCAAGATGGTCAAAAATCTTGGATTATATGATTGTATAATTTGGAGAATAATATGTCGCATCAAATGGAAATGATCAGCCTTGAGGAATTGGTTCCTCAGTTTCACCAGTACCGTAAATTCATCAATGTTTTCAATTTTGCGAAGATCCGTCA
>JAGLMC010000092.1 GCA_023140215.1 Alphaproteobacteria bacterium | reverse complement strand
GCTTTTGCATGAGCTTCTTTGCGAGCTTGATTTTCACGCACAGAAATATATTGCATTTCAGGAGTAATTATACCTTTGCGAGCATAATGCATTTGCGTAACATTTTGCCCTATTTTAGCTCGCAGTTTTTTAAAAGATGAAGCTGGAAATGCTTCATGTTTCAACTCATCTTTATTATTTTTATATCCATTATCTACAGGCTCAACTGTTCGGCCTTTTATTTCTTCAACATCACCACGATCTACTATCCATTTTTGTCGTAATTTTGGAAGTCCGCGCATAATATCAATTTCAGCATTTTCATCTGTGTAAATACCGGACGTATCGTAAAGGATAAATTCATCTCCATTTTCAAGTGTGACCTCTCTCATTGGAACTTTAAATTCACTAACATAAATTTTCTTTGAAGCCGGTAAGCTCCCACGTGTAATATCCAGAGTTGACGGACAAATTTGTGATTGATTTTTTAGGGACATAAATATATTTCCTTTTCCTTCACGGATAAATTTTATTTCAAAGCATCCGGCAGGTTCCAAGGGTATAATCTCAGCCCGTCACTATGACAGGCACCCCCAAGGATGAGAAAAACAACCTTGCATATTTATCAAAATTGTCAATACTTTCCTAAAAGGGTTAATTTACTTGTTGTTATTTTCGCGCAGAAAGTTTCTCACGGTGAATTATGTAGAATTTTGAAGCAATTATAATTGCACCCCCCAGAAATACCGGCCAGCCGGGAATATAATTCCAAATTAAAATATCCAGCCCTGTCGCCCATATAAGCCCTGTATAATTAAATGGCCCTAACAGAGAAGCAGGTGCAAGTTGAAAACCGCGTGTAAGAAAATATTGTCCTATGCCTCCTGAAATCCCAATGCATAACAAAATAAGCATGTTATGCGTACTCGGCATTGTCATAACAAAAGGCATGAAGATTCCTGTTAAGATCATTCCTCCTAAAAAGAAATAGAATGTAATTGTAAATGAATTTACTCCTTTCATGGCACGAAGAAGAACTTGAATGATTGCGTGAATAACTGCTGCGCTTAAGGCAAGTACAATTCCAATAAGTGTTACATCTCCTTTTGGCTGTGCTACTAATATAACTCCCGTCATGCCTATGGCAACTGCGATCCATCGATGCATGCCAATATATTCTTTTAAAATAAAAACCGATAAAATGGGAATTAAAAGCGTTGAGAAGAAAAATAAAACAGTAGCATAAGATAATGGCAAATGCTGCACTGCTGAAAAAGTTAGAATTAATCCTAATGTTCCTATTATGACACGAAACATTAAAGCAATCGGCATATCTGTTTTAAGAAGATCATATTTCTTAGTAGCAACAATATAAACAATACATGGCAACATTGAAATTATACTACGGTAAAAAGCAATTTCTATTACATGATGCTGACCGGTAAGCATTTTGTTAAATGCATGCATAATTGCAAAAGAAAAAAAGGCTATGCATACGTAAACAATGCCTTTCATTATTTGATCTTCATGTGGTGGTTTTTGAATTATTTTTTCTTTTACTTGCATAATTTTCTCACTTTAAAGGGCTGCTATATTTCTACCGCAGCCCTTAAAAATCCATTTTCCAGCAATATTTTAATTTTTTTCTTTATCAACCAATTTATCTTTACCGATCCAAGGCATCATAGTACGAAGTCGCTCACCGACTTTTTCAATCGGGTGATTTGCTTCTTCTTCACGCATTTGAATAAGACGATTTAATCCCTCTTTATTTCCACCCATAAAAGTTTCAACAAATTTACCTGATTGAATATCTTCCAAAATACGTTTCATTTCAGCTTTTGTTTCTTCTGTAATAATTCTAGGCCCTGAAATATAATCACCAAACTCAGCCGTATTTGAAATTGAATATCTCATATTGGCAAGTCCGGCTTCATAAATAAGATCAACAATAAGCTTTGTTTCATGAAGACATTCAAAATAGGCCATTTCTTCAGGATATCCAGCCTCTACAAGAGTTTCATAACCAGCCTTAATTAAAGAAGAAATACCTCCGCATAAAACAGCTTGCTCTCCAAATAAATCAGTTTCGCATTCATCTTTAAATGTTGTTTCAATAATACCGGAACGACCACCGCCAATAGCAGAAGCATAAGATAAAGCTAACTCCTTAGCCTGAGAACTGGCATCTTGTGCAATAGCAATTAAACACGGCACGCCCCCGCCCTTTTGATATTCACCGCGCACCGTATGACCGGGGCCTTTTGGCGCAACCATAAAAACATCCAGATCCGCACGAGGTTTAATTAAATTAAAATGAATATTTAAACCGTGAGCAAAAACAAGAGCAGCACCTTTTTTGATATTCGGCTCAATTTCTTCTTTATAAAGATCTGCCTGATGTTCATCTGGAACAAGTAACATTACAACATCTGCTTGTGCTACAGCTTGTGCAGGAGATTTAACATCAAAACCGGCAGCTTGTGCTTTTACAACAGAGCT
>JAGLMC010000091.1 GCA_023140215.1 Alphaproteobacteria bacterium | reverse complement strand
GCAAGCTCGATTTCTAAACGAGAAGCAACACGGCGTAACTCATGAACAGATTCCTGAAGCGCAGTATTTATATCAGTATTTTTTTTATCTTTACTCCAAGCTTCATAACACTCAATACATTTTTCTGATGTTTCCTGTAAGCGTTGTTTTATCTCATCCATACTTATCCCTTTTAATAACTCAAAATGTTAAATGTCAGCTTATCTCTACACTAACAAAAGAGCAAGGAAATGCTTATAATATCTAATCTCTTCCAAAAACTGTATTAATCTGCTGTGAAACACGTATAAAAGTTGTGCGCTTGGAAAGCTCTTTAAGATGCCGCGCACCAACATAAGTACAAGTTGAGCGCAGTCCTCCTAAAATATCCTGCAATGTTCCTGCTATATCTCCCCGATAAGGTACTCGAACTGTTTTACCTTCACTAGCACGATATTCAGCAACCCCGCCTTTATGCTTTTTCATGGCTGTAGAACTACTCATCCCATAAAATTGGACAAATTTATCACCACCATCTTCAACTATTTCCTGTTCAGCTTGATTGTGACCGGATAGCATTCCACCTAACATAACAAAATCAGATCCTGCTCCAAATGTTTTTGCAATATCACCGGCTACAGTACAACCACCATCGGAACAAATTAAGCCACCAAGCCCATGTGCCGCATCTGCGCATTCAATAATAGCGGAGAGTTGAGGATATCCAATACCTGTCATATCACGTGTAGTACACACACTACCGGATCCTATACCAACCTTAATTACATCAACACCAGCTAGGATAAGCTCTTCCACCATTTCACCAGTTACTACATTCCCGGCCATAATTGTAATATCTGGCAGCATCTCCCGTATCTTTTTTACATATGCAACAAAATGCTCACTATAGCCATTAGCTACATCTATGCATAATTTATCCGGAGTATAGCCTGAATCAAGAAAAGCTTTAAGCTTCTCTTCATCATCCTTAACCATACCAATGCTATACCAAACAGTTTGTGTACCGTTTGTTTTATAAAAATCCTGTAAAGCATTTAATGGATAATGTTTATGCAAAGCTACACTCAAACCATTTCCATCACTAATAAAAGCCTTGGCCATATCAAAAGTACCAACACCATCCATATTAGCAGCTATGATAGGAATGCCTTTAAATGTCTTACCACTCCACTTAAAAACATATTCACGCGAAAGATCAACATCCTTACGACTTGCCATAGTCGATCGTTTTGGACGTATAAGAACATCCTTAAAATCCAGCTTTTTATCTTCTTCTATGCGCATAAATTTTCCTTACTTAAAAACAGAATCCGCCACATCTTTAGAGGCTTTTTTAGCATTAATGTCATCTTCACAACGCGATATTTCAGATTTTAAATCATCAATATAACTTTCCAATTCTTCAATAGACATTGTTTCCAGATTCTTAGGGAACTCACTAGTCTTTATTTTAGATAACACTTCACCAAACACAATACTCAACTCCCAGAGTAAAATTTATTAAGAGTAAAACCATGACAGAAAAAATGAAAGAGATAATTTTATACAAAATTGTTTTGACTATTTAGGCTTCTTTGCGATATAAAGGCATCGTTCCCGTTAAATTTGAGGTTTATTATACCCCGCTGACCCTATGGAACGCGGTCAGTAAGCCCTTTTTGCATGGGCATCAATCATAGGAGATAAAAATGGCAATAGCACAACAAACAACAAGCCCTTCGCTTTTAATGCCAAAAGCAACCGCTGTATGGTTTATTGAAAATACAGCACTAACATTTAAACAAATTGCAATATTCACAAATCTAACTGAAATAGAAATTGAAGCTCTTGCCAATGAAGATATTGGCCGTGGTCTGGTTGGACGACACCCAATTGAAAATAATGAAATTACAAAAGAAGAATTAGACCGCTGTGAAAAAGACAGTGAAGCACAACTTGTAATGTCAAAAAGCGATCTTCCTGCTGTAAAAACTCGTGCAAAAGGCCCTAGATATACGCCTGTTTCCAAACGTGGGGACAAGCCTGATGCTATTTCTTACATCTTAAAGCACAATCCGGAAATTACAGATGCTCAAATTTGTAAACTTATCGGCACGACAAAACCTACAATCACAGCTATTCGTGAAAGAACACATGCCAATTCATCTAGTATTAAGCCTCGCGCTCCTACTGATCTTGGTTTGTGCACATATCAAGAATACGAAAAAGCTATTGAGAAAGGCTTAAAAGCTGCCGGTAAAGACCCTGAAGCTGTGAAGGCAGAGCGTTTAGCTGCTCAACAAGAAGAATTAAAACAAGAAAATGAAATTGTAGCCGGTGTTAATACCGGAGGCTTTGATTTTTCAAACTTTATGCCTGACACATCATCTTCAAGTGAAAGTGAATAAATATAAAATCCAACCTTAAAAATGGCCGGTAGAGTTTCCGGCTATTTTTTCAAAACATTTTATATTGCACATTTATGAAACTTTGCGAATTCCTTCAATTTGTTCTTTAAGAATCAATTTTTGTTTCTTGAGCTTTGTAACATAATAATCATCTATAGAGACTTGCTTTTGAGCCTTATTTATCTGTGCCTTAATGATAAAATACCTGTTCTTTAATGCATCTATACGAGATGGATACTCAGTCAATATTCCACGCTCTTTCATAGTTTTCTCCTATCCTCAAGATTTAAAAATACTTTTGAATGCGCTCATCATAGCATCCAAATGCTATTACACAAAATTATTTCAGAATTATCATACTTAATAAAAAAGTGTAGCATTCACACAAAGGAAAATTAATCATGATTAAAATTGCTCTTTATCAACCTGATATTCCACAAAACGTAGGGGCTATGATGCGTCTTGCAGCATGTATGGATATAAGTCTTGATATTATTGAACCCTGTGGATTTCCATGGAATAAGAAAAAAATACAAAGCTCAGCTATGGATTATATAAACTCTGTAACATATGAACGCAGTAGCTCATGGGAAGCTTTTCTGCGTAACAAAGGTAATCGTCGTCTTATTCTAATGACAACAAAATCCAAAACTTCTTATCTTGATTTTAAATTCTCTGAACATGATATTTTACTTGCAGGAAGCGAGAGTTCAGGAGTTCCTGATTTTATACATGATGCAGTTGATGCTTCTATTACAATCCCGATGAAAGCCGGATTGAGATCATTAAACATTGTTAACGCAACATCTATGATTCTTGGAGAAGCATTAAGACAAACAAGATAAATAACAAACTAATGCTTAATTTTTAAATCCGCGTTTAATCCACGCATCTTCACGTTTTTTAAGTTCTTTACCAAGAGTAATTCCGGGCTTAAATCCTTCCTGTATAAGATCATTTCCATTAATTGGAAAATCAGGAACTTTCCAATTCTGAATTATATCTAAAGCTTTTGATGCATATCTGCTCATTACACGATCATTTGCCAATTCGATCATAAGTGTTTGCGCTGTCGCTACACGCCCATATTTGTAAATAGAAACCTTTACGCTATGTTCTTTACTCAAATTATCCATTTTCAAAGATTGTGATATTGCTTCAATGTCCTTTAAAAATACTTTTGGAAATAAAAGAAAGTTCTTCATTGTTTTAATATTTTCAGGCTTTAATCCTGCAAGAACAAAAAGACGTGCAGCTAAAAACCCAAGATTAAAACGTAATTGAAAATTACAAACATATTCGAGAAACTTTGAATCATATTCATCAAAATCAAATAAATCGAGGATATTATTTTTAAACATCAAATCTAATATTGGAACTGGATTATCTACGCTCATAATCTTAAAAAATTCTTGTGTGATGCGCTCTTTTGAAAGAGTTATGATTTTATCAGAAGCATCTGCACATGCTTTCAATGCTGCGCTATCCGGCTCTCCTTCACCATAAAGGGCATAAAAACGAAAAAAACGTAATATACGTAAATAATCCTCCGAAATACGTTGAGCCGGATCACCAACAAAGACAACTTTCCTTGCCTCAAGATCATCTATTCCCTGCCCTGTCGGATCATAGATATTTCCTTCCATATCAGCAAAAAGCGCATTCATTGTAAAATCACGCCTTTTAGCATCTTCAAGCCAGTCATCTGTAAAAGACACAACAGCTCTACGCCCATCTGTATTTATATCTTTTCGCAATGTAGTAATTTCAAAAACCTTGTCCTTCATTACAGCAGTAACAGTACCGTGTTCTATACCTGTAGGAATTACTTTAATATCTATTGATGTTAACTTTTCAATTACATCTTGTGGTTTTAGACATGTAGCTATATCCACATCGCTTACTTCTTCTCCCAAAAGCGCACCACGGACACAACCACCAACAAACATAGATTTTTTTTCACTATTATTCAGAGCATTCATAATAGTATGCGCTTCACTAGAAATCATACATTCATGAAGTTTTATTGTTTTAATGACTTTCATCACAATATTGCTTTTTAATCCTTGCTTCCGGCAGCCATCACAGATTCAATTTTTTGTCCAAGAGATTGACGGGAAATAGGTTTTCGTAAAATAGTTTTAATAGCCGGATGTTCTTTCATAAGATCTTTTAACTTTTGCTCACTATAACCGGAAAGTAAAATAAACGGCAAATCCGGATAATCCATATGTATTTGAACGACCATTTCCAATCCGGTCATTTTAGGCATATTATGATCTGTAATTACAAGATCAACATCCTGACCGGCTTCTCTTAAATATTTCAATCCTTCAAGTCCGGTAGAGCTGGTGGTTACTTCAAATCCCATACGTTGAAGCATTGTTAATGTCATGTCCCGCACTTCTTCCTGATCTTCAACCAGATGAACATGTCCTCCCATTTTAAATGATGTTTCTTTATCAACACTTTTTTCAACAACAGATGTTTCTTGTGCCGCAGGAAAGAAAAGCTCAAAAGATGATCCTTTACCAATCGTACTATCAATAATTAATGCTCCCTGATTTCTTGATATAACACCATGCACCGTTGAAAGACCAAGCCCTGTACCCTTGCCAACCGGCTTAGTTGTAAAAAACGGCTCAAAAATATGTTCCATAATAACACGGCTCATACCGCAACCCTGATCGCGCACAGATAAAATAATATAATCCTGTCCACGTATTATATTTCCTAAAAATAAACGTGTGCGCCCTGCCCCGATATCCTCAAAGCATGTTGCAAGCATGTCTTTAGAATCCGGTAAATCATCTACTACAAAATTAACATCCTCATAATCATCTATATCAGAACGACGCAAACCAATTCTCAATGAACCTTTTCCATCTTCCATTGCATCTTTAGCATTCAGACATAAATTCATAATAATTTGAGATATTTGTATATTATTTCCACTAATCAATGCCGGATACACATGAATATCCGTTATAACTTCTATTGTCTTTGGTAAACTGGCCTGAAGCATTAAAATCGTTTCATCAACTGAAAGACCTAGATCTACATGCTCTACATCATTATCCTTGCGCCGTGAAAAAGATAACATCTGATCGACAAGCTTTTTGGCTTGAATTCCTGCCTGAAGTATATTCTTTGCAAAACCTTGCTCTGGCGAGCCTTCTTCAAGGTCTTCTATAAGAAACTCGGCATTTCCATTCATGGCAGATAGAATATTGTTAAAATCATGAGAAACTCCACCGACTAAACGCCCAATAGCTTCCATTTTTTGTGCCTGATAAAACTGTCCCTGAAGCTCTTCTTTCTCATTTTCCGCATCAATCCGATTGGTAATATCTCTGGCAGTACCGACAATTCCACCATCTGGAAGTCGAGTTAAAGATAATTCAGCATGTACAATGCCTCCATCTTGTCCGGTAATTAAAGAAATTCCATGCCAATATCCTGTCTTATCCAACTCCGGCATAATAACATTTTCAATTTCCTTCTGCCCTTCTTTATCATAAAGAATATGCCAAGGCTTTCCTTTAAAACTATCACTGTCATTCGGATCAATGCCGTAAACTTTCATAAAGGCATGATTCATATAAGTTATCACACCATCAGAACTTATAGTTCCAATACCATCAGAACTAGCTTCCATAGCTGCAAGTCTATATTCTAAAAGTGAAAGATTTTCTTGACGCTCATGGTCTATAGTTCTTAGTTTTCTAACTTTATCTGAATTCAAAAGAACTAAAATAAAACCCAAAAATCCTAAAGCAACTACTGACCAATACAGTTTACTTTCCAAAAAAGAATGATGAGAAAATAAAATATCTTGTGAAGCATTTTGCCCAATGACTGCTCTATGTTGTTGCAAAAGCAAAATATCATTATAATCTTCAATAAATAATAAAGAAGCATGCAAAGCAATCATACTAACCACAAGAACAAAAAGTCCCGGTAAATAGCTTAAAAAACAAATTATATAAGTTTTACGAAAAATCATAAAATATCACTAACAAATTATGAACAAAGACCAAATTCACGTGCCTTGAGAGCTGCTTGAGTGCGATTTTTAGCTTCCAGCTTTTGGCAAATACCTCTTACATGAAGTTTCACAGTAACAACCTGTAAGCCCAAAGCATTTGCAATTTCTTTATTGGATTCACCTTTTGCTAAATAAGAAAGAACCTCTAACTCCCGTGGCGTTAATTTTATATTCTTAGCATTATGTTTTGCTGTACTTGAAGATTCCATATGATTCCCATCATCACGATAGGCTGGCATAATACTATTTGTATGATGATCCAATGGAATAAATTTTTCTCCTGTAAGAACAAATTGGATAGCTTTCAACAATGCCTTACCTGAAAGTGTTTTTGGAAAATACCCAATAGCACCTAACTCCATAGCTGCGTCAACATCTTCTTTCTCGGCAACGCCTGTAATCAAAGCAACAGGAACATCCGGAAATTTCTCACGAACTTGCTTAAGCCCTTCCATTCCATGCATACCCGGCATTTTAAGATCAAGTAAAATCAAATCGTGGTCAGGATCATTTTCCATTATAACTATAGCCTCCGGCAAATCCTTCGCCAAAGATACCTTTGCATCAGGATCTGCCCGTACAATATATTGTACTAGAGCATCCTTAAATAACGTATGATCGTCCGCAAGCAATAATTTCATTATTTTAAAACCCCATTAATGCACACAACTTAAAATTATATGCATCCCCGCATTCTAGCATAAAGAAGGAATATTTTTACTAAATAAAAACAAGACAATCCCATTGTATTCATATTAGCTTTATGACTTATATCTCATAGCAATATGAATCGGCGTATCCGGTCTTTTTTGTATATTCTTCAAGCGCAAACGGTAAACATATACCGACTCCATAACCCTTTGAACATAATTACGAGTCTCGTAAATCGGTATCATTTCAATCCAATCTATAAGGTTAATGTCACCTGTACGGGGATCACCATAAATCTTTAACCATTTATCCACGCGACTAGGCCCTGCATTATATGCTGCAATAGCTAATGGATATGATCCTCCAAAACGCAAAAGCATATCAACTAAATACTGACTTCCCAGCAAAATGTTATGATCCGGACGCAATGTCAGCCAACTTGTCTGATGTGAAATACCAATTTTACGAGCTACATCTTTTGCTGTTTCCGGCATAAGTTGCATCAATCCGCGTGCCCCTGCCCTGCTATTGGCATGTTCATCAAACATGCTCTCTTGTCGAATTAAAGCATGTATCAAAGCCCATTCAACACTAACTCTACTAAGCTTGTCAGTAATAACAGGATAGGATTGTGCCGTTAAAAACAGACCGTTCTTTGTTGCTTTTTTAGCAATCTGAACTGCATCATGATACTGCTTGATCTCTGCGGACAAGTCAGCAGCAAAACGATATGCTTGCGGTGTTGTATTATTAGCCACAAAGCTTTGAATAAAATTACTAGCCTCTTTACGCATACCGGCAGCTTTAAAAAGTATTGTCACCTGTATAAGTTCATTTTTCTGAAAAATACTTTTATTTTCAGAAGTTAAAATCGGAGGAGAAGCATGGGGCAAGGCACTCTTAAGTCCGAGTTCAGCTCCTGCCATTTGTCCGTAGAATACCGTTTGATATTGCGCAGCAGTCGAAAACCATTTATCTGAAAACTCTGTTTGCCCAATAGTTTTTAAAGCACGTCCTGCCCAATATGCAGCACGAGCCTTACTCACAGGTGTTTTAACATTATGATAAAGCGCCTCAAAATGCTGTAAAGCTTTGGGAGCATTATCTAAAAATCTGAGTAACAACCAGCCTGAAAGCCACTCACCTTGCGCATATGAAAGCCCTGCTTTCTGTTTATGATTACTGGCTAAATGATACGCGCCCTTATATTTTTTCTTTTCAATAAGACGGCGAATCATAATGTGTCGCTCTTTCCACCAACTCTTAGGATTACTGATTTGATCTATAGAAGGTGCAATATTCAAAATCTCAATAGCGCCCATATTTAAGTTTTTTTTACGACGCCACCGTAAGCGCTCATATAAAAGTCCAGAATCATTTTTCAACGCATCAGGTACTTTATTAATAAAAACATTAACGTTTTTTTTATCTTCCGCCAAAGCTATGCGCGCTTCAGCAAGCTTTTTATATCCAGAGCCTAAAATACCGGCAACAGCACGCGCATTAGTATATTGCTTGGAAAAAAGCAATACATCAAAGCGTTTCCTATGTGCATCAAATGTAATAAAATTCTTATATTTCTTATAAATCTTGCGTTGATCTTCTTTTGAAATATGAGTTTTACTCCACCAATTAGATAAATATATTTTTGCTTTTTTTGTCTGACCACTAAAGATAAGAGCCTGCAAATACTTATCAGCACCTTGCGTTGTTAAAGGTGGGTAATCATTAAACCAAAGCGTCACATCAACAGCAGGTAAATTATCCGGCATCTTAAATTCTGCTTTCATACGTAAATCATATATATTCGGCCATTCCGGATTATTACGTATAAATTGCGCTAGTCTCCCAAAACTATATTCTTCATGATCATGTGAAAAAACCAGCCAGTAATAAAGTTTTGCTGATAACGGATCTTTTGTATGAGCAATTAAATCTCGTCCAATACTCCAACGACCTTGATTAATAGCCTGTAGCGCTTTAATGGTTTGCTTTTGAACATTAGATGTTTGCACGTGACTAAGCGGATTTTCCATAGCATGCGCAAATGTTATAGAAAAACACAAACAAACAAGAATAATCACCAAAAGAAAAGGATTCTTGCATCTAATAGAGTTTAGATATAGATTATCCAGTACTTCCAAAGTTTTATATTTTATAGGATTATGCAAATGTTTAAAGGTTCCATTACAGCGCTGATTACACCATTCAAAGACGGGGAAATTGACTGGCCGGCTTTTGAAAATTTTATAGAATGGCAAATAGACCAAGGCGCGCACGGATTGGTTCCTTGCGGCACAACTGGTGAATCTCCTACTTTGACTCATGATGAACATATGGCCATTGTCAAACGCTGCGTTGATGTGGTCAAGGGAAGAATTCCGGTTATTGCAGGAACAGGATCAAATTCTACTCGTGAAGCAATTAAATTAACCAAACATGCAAAAGAGGTAAACGCCGACGCTGCGCTTATTGTCGGTCCCTATTATAACAAACCTATGCAAGAAGGAATTTATGAACATTACAAAGCCATACATGATGAAGTTTCAATGCCAATTATTCTTTATAATGTACCGGGACGCTCTGTTGTAGATATAGATGTTGAAACAGTTGCTCGTCTTGCAAAACTTACAAATATTGTTGGTATTAAAGACGCTACCGGTGATTTAGAGCGTCCGGTTTCAACTCGATTAGAAGTTGGTGATGATTTTTGCCAACTTTCAGGATGTGATGAAATGAATGCTGCATTTTACGCGCAAGGTGGACATGGTTGTATTTCAGTAGTTGCTAATATTGCACCTAAACTTTCATCCGATATGTATAAAGCATGGGTAAACAAAGATATTGAAACCTTTGGAAAAATACGGGATCTACTAGGTCCGCTTTCTCTTGCTCTATTTTGTGAAAGTTCTCCGGCACCAACAAAATATGCGGCAAGTACTTTTGGTTTTTGTACCGGTCAAGTTCGCAGCCCTATTTTAACAGCAACAAGCTCTGCTCAAAAAATTGTTGATGCTGCCATGAAACATGCCGGTTTATCATCAGAATCGGAAGTACACAGCCTCCAAGCAAATGGCTAAAATTTCCGCTAAAAAAAATCAAAAATCAAAATCAGGACTTATTTCCATAAACAAAACAGTGGCGAATAACCGTCGGGCGCGCTTTGATTACGCCATAGAGGAAAAGTTTGAAGCCGGTATTATGCTAAAAGGTACAGAGGTTAAATCCTTACGTCACGGGCAATGCTCAATTAATGAATCCTATGTTGGAGCAAAGAATGGAGAAATATGGGCTTTTAATATCAATATTCCCGAATATCAGCAAGCAAGCCAGAATTTACAACATGAACCTGCTCGGCCAAGAAAACTACTCTTACATAAACGGGAAGTTAATAAACTAATGGGAGCTACACAGCGTGAAGGATTAACAATTATTCCACTACGCCTTTATTTTGATAAACGAGGAATGGTTAAAATTGAAATTGCACTCGCTAAAGGTAAAAAACTACACGATAAACGTGAGACACAAAAAAAACGGGATTGGGGAAAACAAAAACAACGTCTTCTTAAAAGCGCAAAAAACGACTAATGAACCCTGATTATGGGTCTGTTGCAAGATGGTCAAAAATCTTGGATTATATGATTGTATAATTTGGAGAATAACATGTCGCATCAAATGGAAATGATCAGC
>JAGLMC010000090.1 GCA_023140215.1 Alphaproteobacteria bacterium | reverse complement strand
GGGTTAAATCCCATAAAGGTACGTAACGCAACATAGTAATTGTTTAAAGCCTCTTTCTGTAGCTGTCTCTTATATTATAAATTAGTGGACAGCATAATTTATATGAAATATAATGTCTATTAAATCGTTTTTTCGTCATTAGTGGACGATATTGTACACTAATCGAATTAGGAGACAGTTTTTATGGATGGTCGTCTTTTTGGATATGCGCGCGTTTCAACAAGCCAACAATCTTTAGATATTCAGATTAAAGCTCTTAAAGAGGCCGGTGTTAAATTCAGCCGTATTTTTACAGATAAAATATCCGGTACTGCGGCAGAGCGTAGCGGGTTAGAACTGCTCATATTAAAAGTAGAAAAAGACGATAGCATTCTTGTCACAAAACTAGATAGGCTTGGCCGTGATACGGCTGATATGATATTTCTTATCAAGGAATTTGATAATATGGACGTAACCGTGCGCTTTTTAGATGATGGTATCAGCACAGAAGGCACGATGGGTAAAATGGTTATTACTATATTATCTGCTGTAGCAGAGGCCGAAAGGCATCGTATTTTAGAGCGCACCAATGAAGGCCGTATGGAAGCCAAAGCCAAGGGCGTAAAATTTGGTAGGAAGCGCACCATCGATAGAAAAAAAGTGTGTAAATTACATGAAAATGGGATAGGGGCAACAGCTATCGCAAAACAAATGAGAATTGGAAGGTCAACAGTCTATAAATTACTCAAACAAAATAGAGGACTTTTTTGCGTATAACAAGGACAGATAGAGACCGTTATTTTAGTGCTGATAAAGCCATAGAGGCTATATCATAATTCCTATGTCGTGTTTGGTACTTATGTTGGGTAAGACCCAAGCTTGTGCCGCGCGAAGATTTTGGCCACCGTGAGAAAAACGGGCGCAGTTCTGGCAGTAGAGACCATGATTTTAAACATATTTTTTTGCAATAGGTCTAATGTAATGTTATGATTATTAATCATTAACAAGGCATGGTATGGGTTCACCACAAAATCAAGATATATACGGATATTTAGGTGTATTCACCTAGCTTGGAAGAGAGCGTATATGGCACAAAAAGAAGAAAACGGTGGTTGGGGTATAGCAATTGGAATTTTTGCTCTTCTTTTGTTAAGTTTATCATGGCTTTCTATACCATCAGCATCTGAAATAACGGGAATGCATATAGCATCTTTTTCTTTTATAGATGGTATTTTAGTCGGTTGGGCAGATGAGGCTTATGTTTGGTTGTTTCATTCAGAGGAACCAGAGATGGCAAGAATAGTAACGAAAGCTTTCCGTGGTGCTGCACTGTTAGGTGAAGAGGAACACCCTATAACGGTTCTTATATTTTTACTTCTGGGTACTATATTTTCGATAGGTGGTGTTATTGCGGTATGGGTCGCGCGTAATGCAGATAACCTTAATCATGCTTTTGCGTTAGGGTTTTGGGCTGAAATTGTAGAGGCAGGTGCCTATCATACTGGCTATTATCATACAATGCAGAAAAGCGCCCTTTCATTTGAAGAGGTTGGTATAACCGTGGTAGTTGCCATTGTAATGGGCTTGGTGGCTCAAAGTGTTTGGAAGAAATATCATAAACAGAAAGGAGAAGTAAAAGCATGATTATAGATAAAAAAGCATTCATAGGATTATCTTTATTTATGGTGGTTGTACTACTGGCTGTAAGCTCTACACATGCTTTTGCTGGTCGCTATGATACTTTATGGCATACTGGTGAGGCAATAATACGATCTTTGGACGAGCAAGCAAATGTGGTTAGAAGGGCTGATGAAGCTGCTGCAGCAATTAAAAAAACTGAGGACGCCGCCGCAATCGAAAATTCTAATAGGATAGCAAGGGAGGCTTCGGAACGGGCTGCAAAAAATGAGGCTGATAGGCTTGCAAATATTACATTAAAACGTAAGCAGGATATTGAGGAGAGGGTTGCGCGTGATAAGTTAGACAGCATTCCCAAACCACAGCCTGTACGGGTTTCTACCATAGAGCCACAAAAACAACAAACTTCTGTGGTACAGGATTTAAAGAGACAGCAGCCCTCCCCCCAGTCACAAGCCGGAGCAGAGCTAGGAGCAGCTATACAAAAAGCTGAAAAAACGGAAGCTGCAAACATTGCTCATATAAGGAGAGCAGAAGACAATAAACGCTTTGCAGAAATAAACAGGCAGAATGATGAGTTTATTCAGAATAAAAAGGCTGACAATGATGCTTTTTTTGAGAGAAAACAGCGAGAGCAAAAACAGTGGGAGGAGGCACAGACGCGGAAATCCCCTGACCAAATATCAATTGATAGAAAAGGAAATGCAATTCCACATCAGAAAGATCAATATTTAACAGGGTCTCCAGATGGGAAATGGATTCAAGTTAGAAATGCGGATGGTTCTCCTACAGGCACGCGTATTGATGGGGGGCATAGTCCAAAGACACATAATGATCCTAGAGCTTTATCACCTCATGCGCATGTGCCAGGGAAAACTACAAAGGATGGAAAACCATGGTTGCCAGTAAGACAATAAAAAATAAATTTAATTATGGTGATACTGTTTATGTTCAGAAAGGCTGTGAGCAGGAAAAGTCAATTACCATTGGTAGTGTTTGCAGTTTTCGCTTTATTGATGATGAAGAGATTGCGGAAAATCTATCTATACCATTGGAGACATTTGTATACCTTGTAGAAAATGAAGATGGTGCATCTTATGAAATACCAGAAAAATATTTGAAATTGGGATGATGCGATAATATGTAATATGATTATTAACGACCATAAGCGGGCATTAAATCTCTTTTAGGGTTTTATTCCCAGCAGCTTGCTGTGAGGATAGGCATTTTAGTCATCGCTATTTTATCCGCGTAATAAGACCGCCCACAAGAGCTGCAGAGTTTTACATTTAAGTATAAATCCCTGCATATAGCTTATAAACCTTGTTGCTCTATTATTTTTTCAGCTTGCAAGCCGTGCAAATAATCAGCGGCGCGTTGTGCTTGTGCAGCAGCTCTGAAAATTGCTTTCTTGTCCTTTTTTAGAACCTTAAGCCATGATGCAATATAGGCAGCATGGTTGCCCTCAATGTCTGGGATAACGCCAAGATCAACAGATAAAAACGCCGCGCCAAGCTCGGCAACAAGTTCCTCTTTTGCGTATCCCGTATCACCTTTACGGATTCCGCCTAAATCACGGTCAAGACGGCTTTCTGCTTTTGTCCAATGCGTAAGCTCATGCAATACTGTTGCATAATAACTATGGTTTGTTTTAAAAGCTTCCATGTGCGGAATTTGAATAAAATCACCACAAAAGCTATGAAACGCTTTATCTCCTCCATGGCGAATATCTGCGCCGGTGCCAACAATAAAACTATCAGCTAATGGCAAACGTTCCATTTCTTCCAGCTCTGGCGACTGTTCCGGCTTTAAATAGTAGTTTTCTGGCAAGCCTTCTATTTGTTCAACATTAAAAACCCGATAAGATTTCATGTAATGAATAAACTTTTCTTCCTCCTCGCTATTTTGGCTTTCATCCTCAACCAATAATTTGCCCGCATAAAATACAGGGGCGGCTTTTGCGCCTTTCTTTACTTGTCCGCCTAATTCTATAGCCTGTCTGTATGTCATCCAATGGGCAGCTTGATAACCCTTTTTAATTGAAAGTGACCATAAAATTAAAACATTGATACCTTTGTATGCTTCCCCATTATGGCGCA
>JAGLMC010000009.1 GCA_023140215.1 Alphaproteobacteria bacterium | reverse complement strand
GATATTTCCATTGCTCCGATTAGTAATGCTCCGGTTGAGCTTCGTCGTGCTATTACAGTGAATTGGGTTGGGCCTGTTGAAATTATTACCAAGAAAATGGCTGATCGTGCCGGTTATCGTTTCGTTGTTCTTGGCGCACATCCTCCTGTTCCTACTGTGGTTTCTATTAATGTAGAGAATAAGCCCGTTATTGATGTTTTAAGGGATATTGGTCTTCAGCTTGGTTTGCGGGGTAATGTTAATGTTGATAGCGTATTGCGAATTGTCGAAATTTATTATCCGTCTAATGTTGGTGTTGGTGGGCTATAAGGATTTTATCAATGTGTAAAATACGTGTTTTTTATAATCTGCTTTTTATTTCAAGCGTTGTTTTCTTGTTATCTTTTGCAAGCTCTGCAGATGCGTCTGATTCTCTTCGGCCAAGAAATTTAAAAGAGCTTCAAAATCTGGAAAAAGAAAATATTGCTATTAATGAAAATAGCGGGATTCCATTTGATATTCGAAAAGATGCAATTCGAGAGGCTGCAATCTCATACGGCGCACGTGGTGGATTAGCTTGGAGAACTTATTTTATTCGTAAGGAATTGGAAGAACGATCACAATATATAAATAAAGTTTTCGATTTTTCACAGCTTTTGATTTCAGCACCGTCCGGTTTGCTTATAGAGCCGCCAATTATTTCTGAGTCAATAAATGCTATGCTTATTGACGGTAGTGGTCAGCAAGCTGCTGTATCAGATCGTATTTACAATATCATGCGTAATGCTCGTATTGTTTCAACTTCTCGTAGTTGGAGGAGTTATCTTGAGCGTGAATGGGATGCTGTTGAGCCGCCACCGGATATTTTACGTCCTGAAAATGATGAAGAGCGGGATCTTTGGATTGAGCTTGTCACAAGAGGATGGAAAGAGGGCATAATTCAGGCGAATGATATTTTTCAAGAAGACTTGAATATTTTACTCGCAGATTTTAGAGGGATGGTTCGTTATCGTTTACTATTATCACAGGGAATGGTTACTCCTCCACAAGCTCTTCAGGTTGATCGCGGTGTGACAGGTGATGGCATGGAAATGCGTATTGGTGATCGTGCCGTACAAATTACAAATATTCCTACACTCGTCACTGGATTTGATCAATGGCAACCCGCAAACCGATAAGCCTTTTAAAAGCTGAAGATACTTTTGCAGAAACTTGGCCTAATGAGCCTGATAGGTTTAATGAAGACAGCATTGATGCTTTTCTTTTGTGGTGTGTAAAACAAAATTCTTCGGATATTACTATACAAACGGATCGCCCTGTATATAACGAAATTCACGGAGTGCTTTATCCTGCAATTATTCGTAATATTGATGCTGCGGATATGGCAATTATCTTAACAAAGATTTATGGGCCGGAAGCACAAGCTAGACTTGCCTCAGCTAAGGATCTTGATGTTTCTTATGAAATTAGACCGGATCGTTATACGCGCATTCGATTTCGTGTTAATATTACAGCTATTCTCTCAAAGGGACGTGATAGCGCACAAATAACAATGCGTGTTTTACCTAGTGAGCCTCCGACTATGGGAGACTTAAATATTGAGCAGGAAATTATAAATGCATGGGCTCCACGACAAGGAGTCGTTATTATTACAGGGCCAACCGGATCTGGTAAAACAACATTGCTTGCTGCTGGAAACAGGCTGTTACTGGAACGTCCGGAAGGTTGTGGTAAGATGCTTACTTATGAAGCTCCAATCGAATATGTATATGATACAATACAAAGTCCTCGCTCTTTAGTAGCACAAAGTGAAATTCCACGACATTTACCAAATTTTGCCCATGGCGTGAGAAATGCTTTACGGCGTAAACCGGAAATTATTCTGGTGGGTGAATCTCGTGATCGTGAAACGATTAATGCTACAATTGAAGCAGCGCAAACGGGACATGCTGTGTATACAACAACTCATACGTTGGGTGTTGCCAATACCGTACAACGCATGCTTTCAACCTATGACATGAATGAACGAGAAGAGCGTGCGGTTGCACTCATGGAGACATTGCGACTTATTGTAACGCAGGTTCTTATTCCTCGTGAAGGAGGTGGACGCATTGGTGTGCGTGAATGGATGATTTTTCCTGATGAGGTTCGTGAGAAGCTAATGGATATGGTTTTTACAAAATGGCCGAATGAAATACAGCGAATGATTAATCAATATGGTAGATCTATGGAAAAATCAGCAGAAATCGTCTTTGAGCAAGGTCTTATAGACAGACGTCATTATCTTTTATTGTCTTCAAGTACCGGAGCTTAAATTTATCTTAAGATTTATTTTGTTAAGATGTTATTATATGATGATGGAAGTTAGATATTTATAGGAGTTGTTATGTCTGCTGCACAGGAAGTTGAGAATCTTCAGGAAAAATTAAATTGGCATTGGCGCAATTCTATGCGTGTTGTACGTTTTTTTGCATTTGATGCCAGAGCGGCTATACCAATTCCTCTTCTTCTTGTTTATGCGCGTTTATCAACGCTTATTCTTACAATTATTACTATGATTGTTTTTCACATATTAGAGCAAAAGGGATTAACTTTTCCTTCGGCAATTAGAAGTTTAAGATCCGGCCTTGTTGGAGATAATCGTCCGGGATGGCTCTCTGCACATCGCAAAAAATTTGTTGATTATGGATAAAATATCCCATGATTTAATTATGAATGATTGTAAAATAAAGCAGGTATAAAAGATTTCTTTCTATTTTAAACACTGAAATCCTTGTCTTTTGTCTTTTGTCAGGTTAACTTTCGTAGAATATGGAATGATATTAAAGTCAAGAGGATCCAATATGGTGTCGAAAAAGAGTAATATAAAAATTCAGAGCATATTTTTAAGCCTTATGGTTGGCTTTTCTTTTTTGCTTACAGCTATGCCGGCATGTGCCGGTTTTCAGTGGGTGCCGGTTTTTGACCAGAAAATCGAATCAGTGTCTGAGGATATTCGTACTCCAATGCCTGCTCCAAGAGTTGAACAAAATCTTTTACCTCTTGAACCATTACAGAGTTCGCAAGAACAAAATCCAATAGTATTGGAAGATACAGCGACTAAGTTAATTCAAGAGCCGACTAAAATGAAAACTTTGAAGGTTCAAGAACAACTTGTATCAAAAATCTCTGAGGAAATAACGGTAGTGAAGATTCCTGTTAAAAAAGAAGCCTTTATAAAAACAAAAGTTATTATTTCAGAAGATACTCCTGATTCTGCTGTAAAAAATATATCCAGCAAAAACAGCCTTTCTATTAAAGCGTATCCTTTAAAAGATAAAATTGTTGAAATAAGTCCTGCTGTGCCACTTGAAAGAAAAGAGATAGCTGGATTTGGTTCAGATATGCCATTGGCATTGGCTCTTAGACAAATTGTACCGGCAGAGTATGCTTTTTCTTTTGATAAAGGCGTAAATCCCGGTTATCGAGTATCTTGGAGCGGAGGAAAACCTTGGGATGTTGTTGTTGCTGAGATGATTGCACCTTTGAATTTAATTCCTGTTATTCAGGATAAAATTATCCTTATTAGAAAAATTGGTGAAGATCGTACTGATTCAAGTTCAGAAAAAGAAGGATTATCACAAATAGAATCTAAAAATACTGATATAAGAGTTGTTAAACTTAATAGAAAAAATATTATAGATCCCGGTCAGACTGTACAACAGCAACCGTTAGAAACTATGGAGCATGTTCAAGAGCTTGCGCAATTACAAAATTTTTAACGCTTTTAAAGATAAACCTTATTATATAAAGCTCACTCGTTATATAAAGTTCACTAGGCTTAGTTCATGAACTTTTGCTGTTACCATGAAAGAAGCTTCTAGCTGAATTTGAAGGGTGGTTATCTTTACAGCAACCTCGTTAATATCAACATCTTCTATATTTGCTATAGTGCTTAGCAAAACATTTTGTTCATTTTCATGATTTTCTTTAAAGCCGTCTATACGCGCACGAACACTCTCAAGTTTAAAACGTTGTTGATCTATGTCATCAATGGCACGGTTAACCATTGTACCAAGCTCATTAAATATCCGGTAAAAATTATCCTTCATTTCATCTGTATCTGTACCGGGAGCACCATTGGTTAAAACTACCGGCAATCCTGTGACGGAATCAATTTCTACTTCATCAGCAAGTGGTGGCAGGGTTTCATTTTTTAAATAAGAAACAGCAATTATTATGTCGCGGAATGCTTGATCGTTGGCGAGTGCCGTGTATTCGATTTTTATTATATCATCAACACGAATAAAAATATCTTTTACGGTATTATTGCTCAAAGGAGCATTATAACCAATAATTGAATCTGTTAAGGCATTTGTATTACCTCCCGTTGTTGTTCTGTCTTTTAAATCGGCAATAAAATCTGTTGTTGTAAGCGTTCCACCTTTCCAATCTGTTATTAACGTTGATATGGCTGCATCAAGCGTTCCTGTGATATCAAGAGGTTTGGTTAAGGTTTCTGCGCCACCAAGAAGATAACGATCTCCTTCCTGAATATTAACCAGATCAACAAACAAATCAAAAAGATTGCCGGCAAGACTTTGTAATGTACGAAAAGAAACATCTGTATTTTCAGAATCCACACCTACAGGTATATTCTCAATAACGTCTGGAGTTGTAGGATCATCCCAATAAACATTTTCTCCTTCTGTGTGTGTACCCTCTTGTGAGAAGCCAATGAGTGCATTAGAGAAATGTTTTGCTTGTGCTTTAAATTCTTCAATAGCTCTAAGCATAAGGTTTATACGTCGATCTGCATTAGTAATATTATTTGTATAAGTATCCAGAGATTTAAAATCAGCACGTGCTCGTTTGGAGGTTAAAAGACCTGTCCCAAGTCCTTCAAATTTTTGTGTTTTTTTACCAGATGCTAACTGCGTGCTGAGTGAGCTAAATAATGTTTGTTGATCTTTAATACGTTCAATCTGATCTAGAATTTGTCCTAATGTTGAAATACCTGACATATTATTTATCCTTCTTTATTATTAATTAACGAACTGCATTTAGTAATTCGTGAAATAATTCATCAATAGCACTAATTACACGAGCAGATGCTGCAAACGCTGTTTGTACAACAATTAAATGTCCAAGTTCTTCATCAAGATTAACACCGGATTCATCTAAAAGCTGTCGTTGCAGAATTTCTTTTAATGTTTTTTCATCTGATAATTGATTTTGAACTAAAACCAATTCTTGCGTTTGTTGACTAATCATTTTTTGAGAAAAATCAACAAGGCGCATTGAGCCAATAATTTCAGTCGAGATATTTGCACCGGGGCCAAGTAAGCTTGTTCTAAAAGGTACTGTTGGAATTGGCGGAGCAAGTGATGCATCTGTTTCTGATTGATAATCAACATTAGAAACAGGAGAAATGTCTTGTACCGGTACGCCTGTACTAAAACTGCCAAAAAGAGCAGAGACAATATTAATTGTATCAGGAACAGTTCCGGGGCCTAAAACACCGTTAATGCCGGCATTAAGAGTCTGGAATGGCCCACCGATAATATTTATTGTTCCGCCATATTCCGGATTTGAATAATCCTCACCCGGACGCATTCTTAAAAAACCGTCAGCAGATATTGTGAAATCTTCTAATGCTAATCCCGGAACAGCACTTAATTGAGCCAGTAAGTCATTTTCATTGTCATTGGGATCAATTGTAATTCTAATTGATGTATTATTCCCGACTTGAATATTAAAATAAGGGTCTGTTGATTCTGTTGTGCTTGGATTTAATCCTAAAAAAGCAAAGCCTAAATCAGACATTGGTTCTACACCGGCAGTATCAATTGTTATATCGCTGCGACTTTCAATAACAAGCTCACCATCAGAGCTAATACTTACAGCAGCATTAAAGTCAGCCATAGCCAGTACAAAATTAGCATCAGCATTAATAAAGGCAACCAGATCATCCGCAGCCGTTGGACCAATCGCCGGCACTGCTCGTAAGTCAATGGTTACGGTGTGAGGGCCAGCGCCAAAATCCGGATCATCAAATGTAATGGTAAACCTATCAGTTTCTGCAGGGGGGACTACAGTTCCAAATGCGCTGTTTCCACCAGATGTAATAATATCTGCAACGCTTGCATATGCTGTTAGATCAACGCTGCCCGATACTTTGTTTTCTGAATAAATACCAAGCCAGTTTTGTAATGTATTATTAGGCACAGCTTGTAAGCTGGTACGCATATCAATGTCGCCTATAGCTTGTTGAAATTCAATACTTCCGAATGTAAATTCAAGAATACGATCAATTACCTCACTTGAACCGGGTTGTACTGTAGCTCCAGTCGTGCCTCTTCTAAGTAAACTATTATCATCAATAATAGCTTCATTAACACGTATAGTTGTTGAAAATCCTACATATTCAACTGGTGTTGGATCTGGTAATGTTGTTGGATCCGGAGCATTATCAGAAGGAACATTTCCTGAAACATCTGTAAAGAGACGTAAACCCTGTTGTTCAAACCGTAAAGATATTTTATGAGCCAATTCATCAAGTTGTGCAGTTTGTTTTGGAAAAATATCATCACGTAGTTCAATCAGACCGCCTAACATCCCGCCAGGTTCTTTAGTTGTAATATCAACAGCGCCATGCTCTGATGGATCTCCTACAAAAATTCCATTTGCAGAAACCGGATAATATGTTTGCGGAGAAAGTGGAAGAGGGCTAAATGTTAGTTGTTGTGCAGTATCACCGGCAAGCTCTATTCCTTCACTTGTTTGAACAACTAATGCTCCGTCACCTCGTATGAAAAAACTGATATCAATTAAGCAGGTTAGCTCTTTAATGGCTTCATCTCTTTTGTCTTCTATTAACGCTGTTGTGCGAGAACTATTAAGATTTGATTTTACCTGATCGTTAAGTTCGGTTACTTGCAAAAGTAAATCATTGATTCGATTTACAACGGTTTGTATTTCATCTTGTGCATCATTACGTAAAGTTGTAATTAAATCTGCCAAATCATTAATTTTATAAGCAGTATCCACTGCCTGATTTACGACTGAAGCCAGTAAGAAAGTATCTTCAGGTGTGTCAGCCAGAGCAGAGAAGCTATCTTGTAGCCGTGCAAGTTCTGCGGCAACCGAAAGCTCTTTATCTGGAGGGCCATGAAATTGGCTAATGCGATTAAGGTAACTTTCCTTAACCTCAAGAAGACCGATAGAGCTAATTTGTGTCCATAAATCCCGTGCTAAATTTAAGTCGACATTCCGAATTATTGTTTCGGCAGCTACACCAACAGTTACGCCTTCAATAGCATGAGAGCTTTGAGGTAATAATTTCCTAGTAAAACCAGGCGTACCGACATTGGCAATATTATTTGAAATTATATTTATTTGTTGCTGTGCTATCCGTAAACCAGACAGAGCAGCATCCAAACTGGAAAGACCCATTATTTATTCCTTTTACAATTATTGCCTGCTTTTTATCTCACAGAGCATATATGCAAGAGGAATGCCAAAGAATTGAGAAGTATTAATAAAAATCAGTATGCTGCTTTAAGTTTTATTGTAATAAGACAGTTATTTTTTTGTGATGAGAGCGAAGTTCTTCTTCAACCATAAGAGATGTCAACATTTCACGACGTAAAGATGCTTTAAATTGATCTCGTAGTTGCATAAGTTTGATTGCTTCCATGGATACACTGATGCGATCAATATTTGCTGGTTTTGTATAAAGGTTGGTATAAAAATTGGGGTTTTGATATATTTTTTTAGTTAAAACATCCATTTGCGCATAATAACTAGGATACTCTCCTAACAGCCCGTTAATGTCATCATCAGATAAATTGAAATCTCTCATTAATGCTTTCATAAATGAAGGGCCATTTGAATCACTATCTTTAGAATTGGTCTTTGCTTTCATTGAAACAAGATGAGCTAGAGAATTATGAGCAATATTTTTTACGGCCATTAATTGCCGTGAATTCATATAGCTGCTGTCATATTCTTTAACATTATTGTGTTTATCAAAGTTAGTTTTGGCTATCATATTTAAGGGATGTTGCCAGTATAAATTTCTTGAAAGTGCAAGAATATCTTCTTCTTCTTCTTCTTTTTCTTTTTTATTATCTTTTTTTTCATTATTTGTAAAATCAACATCAAGAGTCAGAGGAGACCAAACAGTACGAGGAAAATTAATGTCTTTATTCATTCTCTCTGGATTTTGTGCCCCAATTTTTAAATCATCGTTTTGCTCGTACCCACAAAAATCATCAAGGCCATTATTGTTATCCTGAGGATCACAATAAACATGTCTGAATTGATAAATTCGTGATCTAACATCACCTGCATATATACCGCTTGTTGTTGAGTCAGTAGTATTAGAATATGCATTCATCAAATATTTATTAATGACGGCTTTGTCGTGTTTTGCTTTTTCTTCAGTCTTTGCAATAGTTTTTATAAAAGAGCCAAATTGACACATTTGCTCACTTGGATGATAATCTTTATGTGCTTCTGCTTGTAATTTTTGAAATTCTCTTTGTGTTTCAAGTTGTATTTTAGCATCAAAAAACATACCAACTATTGCTACTTGTTGCAGCATGATTGCTGAAAATTGCTCTGTCATCAGCATAAAGCCACGGACATAATTATTTCTAATGTTCTGAACATGATTTGACGCGTTAGAACTATTCCCTCCTGAAACAGGAATGTAAATACTTTTATCTGATGATGAATGACCGATATTTCCTGAAGTAAATAAAAGTTCAATTATATTAGGATTTTCAATATTACCATCATTAGCAATATTATCATAAAATGCGAGCCTTAATCGTCCTTGCTGTCCTGTTGCAATTCGGCTGTTATTTGCAGGCTCATTAAAAATTCCTGCCCAATCTGCCTTCGTTTCAAGTAGGCCGGTTATTTTGTTGTCTTTGGAAATATTTTCCATTTTAATATTGGAAAATTCTTTCAAGCCCTGTCCCGAGACAAGAATTTTGCCAATATCTGGTCTGATTTTAAAACTTATATCTAAAGGCCGGTTAGCTTGATCGACACGAATGTTATATGTCAAAGCGTCATGATTTTTTTTTGAGTTTACGTTATAATCATAACTTGGAATATTAAATATGCCATTTTCATTAATGATATTATCTTCAGTAATTATATTACCATCTGAAGTAATGATTTTATACGAAACTAAAGCATCAATGTTAAAGCCGGATAAAGTCCCGAATAATTGTGGAGCATTGCGAGAAACGTGATGTTGGCGAGAAACGCCGGAGTCATAAAAGATGCCGGCAAAAATGCTGACACATATGACTATACTTGCTAATAGCAATATTTTTCGTTTTATATTTATCACTGTTGCCCTTATTGTGATGTAGCTTTGTCGCCTTCTTTTTCTGATTTTCCACTAAATTTATCTTCAATTTCTTCTTGTAAAGGAATAACAGCCAATTCAAGCAAAATAGATAAAGAAGCTTCATGTCTAAGATAGCTTTTAAAAAGATCAAATTTTTGCATTAAACCAATTGCCTGTAATGCAACACCTTTTCGATCTACATTCACAGGCTTATCATAGAGGTTGGTATAAAAATCAGGATTTTGGAAAATCTTTTTTGTTAGAACTTCCATTTGCGCATAATAACTAGGGTTTGATTGAGATTTATCTGTATCACCACCAAGTAACGCTCCAGTATCTTTAATAGGAACGCCTAATTCAAGTAAAACTGATTCCATAAATTCTTTAGAGCCGGATGTTCCTTGTGATTTCATTCCGACAATAGCATTGAAAGAATTTTCAGCAACGCTGCGTTTGGCAACAAACGAGCGCATATCCATATAGTGTTTTTGTTTTGCCGATACACCTGTTGGATCATGTTTAATTAATTCACTGGGAGGGCGAGCAAAAACATAATGGCCGTAAAGATTACTTGCAAGCGCTAGAACTTCTTCTTCATTATCTGTTAATTTTTCGTCCGTAAAATCAATATTGAGAGTCCATGGCGCGTCAACTGTTCGTATAAAGTCGATATCTTTATTCATTCTCTCTGGATTTTGCGCTCCGATTAGGCCAGATTTTAAATCACCGTCCTGATCGTGATCACAAAGATGTCCAAGGCCGTTATTATTATCCTGAGGATCACAGAACTTTTCTCTAAATTGCTTAATGCGATTATTTATATCGGAGGAATAACCATCCTTAGAGGCTGTATAAGCTGATCCTAGACTACGATCCTGTGACCGTTGACTCATTAGTACAGAATTATATTCTGCTTTACGTTCAGAGGCTGCAAGGCTTTTAACATTAGAGCCAAATTCACACATTCCAATGCTTGGATGATAGTCTTTATGTGCGCGTGCTTGAAGTTTCTGGAATAAACGTTGAGTTTCCATTTGATGTTTTGCATCTAAAAATGAGCCAATAATTCCAACTTGTTGCATAGCTACGGCTGAAAGTTGTCCAGCCATTAACGCCATAGCCGGTAGAATATGTTCATTCCATAAAGTATTTATAATCCATGTTTCGTGTTCATTGAATTTATTAGTTACATGTGTGTTGATTTCTTTGGTTGTTTTTTTCCATTCACTGTCAGAGGCCTTTGAAACCAGATTATAACAAGGACAACAGTGACATCTTGCTTCTGCCTGTTCAGAAAACCTTGCAAATATAATTAGTGAAAAAACGATACTAAAAACAAGTATTAGTAGCTTTTGTGAAAAAACAATATCTGTGATAGAAAATTTCATATATTTACCCTACTCAAAGATCTTTATTAACATTCCTGAAAACAGGGCGTAAGCGTGAAGATAGTAGTACGGACATAGCCATTTCCTGACGGAGCTGGCTTTCAAAAATTGCACGATCAAGCATTAGTTCAATTGCTTTAAGTGCAACTCCTTTACGTTTTACATTTGCAGGTTTGTCATATAAATTTGAATAAAAATCAGGATTTTGATAGATTCTTTTAGCTAAAATTTCAAGTTGAGCATAATAACTGGGTTGTTTACCGATAAGCTCGTAAATTTCATCATCAGGAACACCAACCTCTTTTAAAATAGCTCCTAAAAATTCTCTTGTTTTAGATGCTGATCCTGCATCTTTGTCTGACGATCCGGAAGATTTCATACCAACAATTGCATTAAAGGAATTTTCAGCAATGCTTCGTTTGGCCATAACGCTACGCAAAGTTAAATAATCATGTTGATATTGAATAGTTCCTAAACGCTTTTTGGAAAGACTGCTTGCTAACACATTATGACCATATAAATTATTACTTAAAGCAAGGACATCTTCTTCATCGCTTGTTGCTTTTTCTTTATCAGTAAAAGCAATGTCTAAAGTACGTTTTTCATCAATGAGTCGTGTATAATCAATGTCAATATTAGTACGCTCACCACCACTATTAGAACCACAAATTGATGAAAGACCGGAATCTCCTGTTTGTGCTACTACTGCTGCATTCCAGTTATTATCATGTGGGTCACAATATATTTTTTGAAACTGTCTCCAGCGACTTAGTTTCTCACTATCAGCGGCCACTGCACCACTGCTATTATGTTTCTTTAAATGCCGTGTCATTTGTCTGGCATTTAAAGCCAGAGCATTATGGCGTCCAATTTGCTCTGAAGCTGCCATGCTTCTAACATTTGTTCCAAACCAGCAAAAATCCTCGCTAGGTTGGTAATCTTTGTGAGCTTGTACTTGAAGCTCCTGAAGTAATCTTTGAGTCTCTAATTGTGTTTTTGCATCTAAAAACATTCCAATGGCCATGACCTGTTGCATGCCTA
>JAGLMC010000089.1 GCA_023140215.1 Alphaproteobacteria bacterium | reverse complement strand
AGCGCTTGAATCTAATCAGCCGATATGAACCGGACGATCAAAGAGGCCACCGTTAAACGCTATCATTACGGTTCGCACGAACAACTCAAAACCCATATGTATGACTTTATGATGGCTTACAATTTTGCACGGCAACTAAAAACCCTCAAAGGACTCACTCCTTACGAATATGTTTGTAAAATCTGGACAATCGAGCCTGAAAGATTTAATATTAACCCATTCCTCCACAATGCGGGACTAAACAGCTAAGCATGTGATTTTTGAATATATCGAGGTGTTCTACAACCGCGTCAGGATACATTCGGCTAATGATTACACATCGCCAGTGGATTTTGAAAAAGATGCTTTTGAAGAAATTCAGAATGTCGCATAAAAAAATGTCCGGTTAACTGTTGCCAGATCAAGATTACCCGTAATATTAATAGGTGTAACAACTTTTACAGTTGCATCAGCGCTTGCGTAGCACCGGCACATGAATCTTACTCATGTTCTTTGCCGTTAGAATTGCTCTCGCTTCTTTCATGTCCCAAATCGTCCCGTTTTACTGGCTTAAAGGCCGCGTTCATAAGAAAGAAAAGCCAGCCTTCCGATGTAACGGTATCAATATTCTGGGTCAGAATCTTTAAACCAATTTCCCTGTCTTCTAAATCCTTCACTGTATTTATAATCTGAGTGAGTGACCGCGCAAGGCGTGAAAGCTTAGTCTCTAAAATTTCAATTAGCTGTGAACCACCAAAGTAATCCGGATAGCGTAAATAAAGACAAAATGGAAGAAAAGAAAACAAGCTGACTGGATTCGGAAACAAATGTGTTATAGCGTTGTGAAAAGATAAAATTGTTCATCGCTGTTGGCATTGCTGAAACGACGATCAAAGCACCAAGCCACATTTCCGATAAATTGAAAATGTAATAACCGATCAATCCGGCAATCAAGGGATGAACGATGTTTTTAAGAATCATCAGGGAATAAACCAGTGTGCGTTGCTCCTTGGATAAAGGTTTTCGATCAACTCCCAGAGATAAACCTAAAGCAAATAAAGCTGTTGGAATTCCGGCATTTCCAAGTAATCCGAAGCTGTTATTAATAATTTGCGGAACATTCCATTTCATTAAGGAGAACAATATTCCTAATAGCGATCCTCCAACAATAGGATTAAGAATAATTGTTTTGGGTAGTTGGTATAATGTATTTAAAGAGAGAGAGCCGTGTTTTTGAAAGGTTTCTATGGCAGTCAGGATAAGTGTTGTCACAATCAGAATTTGAAAAAGTGCGATAACGATAACCGGTCCGGGCTCACCAAAAGCCATAACAATAATTGGAATGCCTATAAAGGCGGAATTTGTGTAACTTCCACCCATCATAGCAAGAATAGATTGTTCACCTCTAAGTTTAAAAATTCTGGATGCAATAAACCAACTTATTGCGGCAACAATAAACAGCCCTAGCGCAAAAGAGATTATATAGCTTATGTTTGTAATCATATTGGCTGGAGATTTTGCCATTGCTAAAAAGAGATAACAAGGCATAGCGCAGTAAAAAACATAAAGGCTGAAAATTTTTTGTGCCTCAGGCGGAAACATTTTAAACCGAGCACAAACATATCCTAAAAACATTATTAAAAAAACAGGTGTTGTAATAGAAAGAACTGAAAGCATAATGGTATTATAAATTATTTTTGAGAAAATAAAAATTGATAATTAACACATCCCAAAAATATCTCTTAAAGTTTAGGAAAGATTTTGTGGCGTAAAATGAGGATTTTGTTCTTTTAAATTGAGTACACTTTTTTGGTATATTTCAGCGTTAATTTGATCAATATGCTCGTGCCATAATTCAAAGACCATAACAGACCACAGCATATTAGCAACATCGGCATTCGGTGTTTTTGCCTGCTCTTCTAAAAAGCCCATAATATGCTCAGCATCAAAATATCCTCGCTCTTTAAAGACACGCTCTTTAAAAACTGAAGCCATAAAATCAAACAATTTGGTATCTTTTTTGATCATAGCGATAACAGGCAGCGTAAATGGCTGCTTTTTACGCTCCATAATTGATTGAGGAATCAAACCACGTGCAGCTTCATACACCACCCTTTTGCTCTTTCCATCAGACAAACGATGCTCAAGAGGTAATTTACGAGCAAAATCCAGCACTTTTGGTTGACAAAAAGGTATACGGACTTCAACAGCATGAGCCATACTTAAATGATCGGCTCGGCGTAAAATATAGTATGGAAATCGATCCCACTGATCCAATCCTTGTAAAGCATCCAAACGCTCAATACCTGGTTGGGTCTGTTGAATTCTTTGTGTGAACTTTCCAACGCGGCTTGTCATTTGTTCGGCAGCTGCATAAAAATCAGGCGTTAAAATTTGTCCTCGAAGTGAAGCGGCAAACGGTCCAAATTTATCCATATATGCAGAAATCCAATCATCATTAATTTCAAGCGCAGCACCAAATCGTTCATAACCTCCAAAAAGCTCGTCTGCCCCTTCACCCGTTACCGCAACTTTAAACCCAGCATCATGAATGCCTTCGAATAACGAATAAGAACTTAAGCTATGTGGTGCCGTATTTGGTTGTCCGATATGCTTGACCATACGCTGAATAATATCTGGAAAATCGTCTGGATCAACTTCGATTTCATGGTGAATTGTACCGAACATATCCGCTGCTTTTCTTGCATAAACACGTTCATCATGAGGCCAGTCCCCTTTGTAACAAACATGAAAAGAATGAAGATTATCAACGTGCCTTGCTGCAATCGCAGAAATCAACGTTGAGTCCAACCCTCCACTAGTTACAACGCACACAGGAACATCAGCGGACAACATGTGCTGAATCTCAAGATCCAGAAGTTCTTGAAATTGCTTTCCTGCATCTAAAAGATTTGGACTAGGATTAGGCGCTGTAAGGGTAGATTTGTAAGTCCTGATTTGTGGTTTTTCTCCTAATGCATATTCTAAATGGCGCGCCGGACCAAGTGTAATAACATCTTCAAAAATTGATATTTCTCCACACACAGCTCGTAAAGACAAATAATCAAAAATAGCATCTGATTTAACCGACAGAGGCTGTTTTGTTAAAAACACAAGACCGTCAATTTCTGATGCAAAGCTTAAAGAGCCTGATTGTTCATCTATGTGTATATAAAGAGATTTCATTCCAGCAGGGTCTGTAAATAAGTGTATTTTGGGACTTTCTGAAATCTTGGAAACAATATCGCTATGTATAACAGCAATCGCAAACATACCATCTAATTTTTTTACAAAATCTGAGCCATAAAGTTGAAACAAAGGCGCAATAACATTGCCGTCACACTTATCGGTGAAAGAAAATCCTTTCTTAATAAGCCCTTGGCGTAATTCGTGATGATTATAAATTTCACCATTGAATACAACGCATATACCGTCTTGATCAACGAACGGTTGTTCACCACCATCAATGCCTTGAATGGCTAAACGGTCATTGCCCAATGCCCAGCCATTTTCGATTTCAAAACTTTGCTGATCCGGACCGCCATGCTTCATCGACAAAGCAACCTGCTGCATTGTCAATTCACTAATTTGCTCTTGGCCAAATTGTCCAAATATACGGCACATGTTTTATTTCCTAATAATTTACGTCACGAAATGGACAGTTTATTATTTAATGGTGATTGATTTAGGCTCGGTGCAAACTCATTCACCATTTCAATAGTAATAGCAGCTTGCCGAACCATATTCTTTGCATCTTCC
>JAGLMC010000088.1 GCA_023140215.1 Alphaproteobacteria bacterium | reverse complement strand
ATTTCTCGAATGGCGGGCGTAGAAACGCTTGCCTATGAGGATGAACACAAAAATGCGCAAGCATGCCATGCTAAACGTCAAGCTGTGCAAGCTTTTTTATCAGGTGATGATCCTTTGAGTGTTGGACTGAACTATGCTCATCACAATCTGAAGACGGAAATACCGGACAAGCAGCAACGTTTATTATGCACGCCTGATGAGGTTCTAAATGCAGGAGAAGACAAGCAATATATCTTTGCGGATAATTTGTCAGGTGTACTTTATGCGGATCGTAAGCCTTATTATAAACAGAAATTTATGGTCGGCAGATACCATCCGAATCCTTTCTATCCGCCTCTAGATAAAGTGAGGGTTAAAACGCGCTTTGGTTGTGTGTGGAGGCAAATTGTCACAAAAGCCGTATCGCCGGAGTTTGCACATTATCCTCAATACAGTGATGGTTCTTATTCTTGCGTAGAATAATCTGCATGTTTCCCCCCGTTACAGGGTATTTGATCCTTTATAATAAGAGACAATAGAAGACCTAAAATTATTTTAGGCTAAATATTTCTTGACAAAAATACGTATTTGTATAAATATGTTCCTCTTTTGTTCTAACCGTAAGGGAGAGATGCGTATGACAAAACTATAATAAAATAAGGAAAATAACATGAAAGACAAAATACCGGAAAATACAGAACTGCCCCTATCCTTGCTTACCCTTGATGTCACGCGCTATGATAAGTATCTGGCAGATTGTGATTTAACTGTAATTGCTGTTAGTATGACAATGTTTCCATTCTACTTTCTTATTTTAAAACAAAGCAATTTTTAACTGTCCAGAACAATTTCTATTTTAAAATCGTAAAACCATGCTCTTTAGTAATTCTATTTTTGTTTTTGCATTTCTGCCTATTGTCTTTTTATCGTTTTTCTTTTTGAAAAATGTAGATAAGGTAGGGCTTCTTATCTTAGCTTCATTCGTTTTTTATGGCTTTTGGAATATTTACCTTTTGCCACTTTTGGCTGGTTCTATTTTTGTTAATTTTTTAATTTCAAACTTATTTAAAAAAGGAAAAAAAACAAACAAAAAAACTTATTTAATCCTAGGCATCCTTTTTAATTTAGGTTTACTGGGTTATTTTAAATATAAGAATTTTTTCTTGGAAAACGCATGTTTGCTTTTTGACTGTAATTTTCAATTTCAACAGTTGACCCTTCCTCTTGGTATTAGCTTTTTTACATTTCAACAAATTTCATTCTTGGTTGATCGCTATAAAACACACCAAAAGCATGTCAGCTTTCATGAATACATACTTTTTGTTTCTTTCTTTCCGCAACTGATCGCAGGGCCGATTGTTTCACACCATGAGCTTATTCCTCAAATAAAGCGATTAACGCACAAAGTTTCAGATGATTATTTATGGCGTGGCATTGTGATCTTTTGCATTGGCTTATTTAAGAAGCTGGTGATTGCTGACCAACTTGCGCAAAACGTTAATCCTGTTTTTCTGGTGGCTGATAAGGGAGAAGCTATTACTTTTGTGGATGCATGGATTGGTACTCTATCTTTTAGTTTTCAGATATATTTTGATTTTTCTGCCTATTCCGATATGGCCATTGGATTAGGGTTGCTTTTTGGTATTGTCTTACCGATTAATTTTAATTCCCCCTACAAAGCTAGTAATATTCAGGATTTTTGGCGCACTTGGCACATGACACTTTCGAGATTTTTAAAAGATCGCGTTTATATTCCCATGGGGGGTAATAAATTCGGTACATTTGGCACTTATCGCAATTTATTTTTGACGATGATAATCGGTGGCCTTTGGCATGGAGCACATTGGAATTTTGTGATATGGGGCGGACTCCACGGTGCATTTTTGTGCTTGCATCGCGCCTTTTTAAAACTGGAAATTTTTAAAGAAATTTCAATACCGTTCTTAGAAAGAATCTTAACGTTTACTTTTGTTGTGATGGTTTGGGTGTTCTTCCGTGCTGAAACGTTTGATGGAGCGGTGAATGTTTTTAAAGGGCTTATTGGGCTAAACGGTATAGCCTTTCCTTATGAGCTATACCTAAAAGACTCAACGCCTGAAATTTTTAAAACACTGAATTTTATTGAATGGAAGCCCACAATCCTTGGTATGATCAGTTTAAAAACAGGCCTGCCATCACTATTCATTCTTTTGTTGTGGGTGTGGTTTTTACCTAATGCATGGCAGCTTATAGGGCTAACAGAAAAATCGTGTGATCAGGCTGCAAATAATCAAAAGGTTGTGTTTGAAAAAACAAAGCTAAATGGCTGTATGTTGACTGTTGTTTTTACAGCCTGTGTCTTTATTTTTGCTTGTTTGTTTATGGGTGAACCTGCCGAATTTATTTACTTTGAGTTTTGATATGAGATTTATCCTTCTATTCCTTAGTTTTAGTGTGTTAGCGGCATCAGGTGTTGTTGCATCTAGTTTTATTATTGATCCCTACGGTGTTTGGAAAACGGGTGTTTTTGCGCCAACACAGTTTCGCGGTATTCCGGTTAGGATTTATCATCCCATGCGGGTATTAACCGAGGATTATGATTACGTATTTTTAGGTTCTTCAAGAACACGGGAGGGCTATATTCTGCATAGGGAAAATATGAGAATATCTACTTACAATGCTGCTTTTAGTGGTGGTACAGGCTATGAGGCAGCAAAATTTATGTCTTTAATTGCAGAAAAATTTACGACACCAAAATATGTCATTCTCGGCATAGATTTTTTTGGATTTGCACCGGGTTTAAAGCTCCGCCCTAGCGCTGAGGGCAGTCCTTTAAGCAATACGCCATTGTGGCAAATTAAGCTTTCCACTTTATTTGGCCATGAGCATTTGCGAGCGAATCTTAAATCTTTCAAGAAAAACCTTAAAGGCAAAACAAAGCCGCTTCCTTTTGAATTTCCTGGCTATATTTTTGGCAACCATAAAGAGCGCATGAAGGCCGGTTTAAGAAGTCATGCAGAAAATCACCTATCTAAATTTGACCCTTCCAATTATGAACCTGACAAAGAGATTATTGAGACGCTTAAAGATGGTATATCTAATCTTGTGAGTAGGGGAACAAAAGTGACACTGATCATTAATCCCGTTCACGCATCAAGAATGCGTTTGATACAAAAGCTAGGCCTACAAGAACATTATGAGACTTTGATACAAGAATTTGCCGTAATGATTAATGATATTGATCAAGATTTTCCAGATGTTATTGAACTATGGGATTTTGCAGAATGTAAAGGTATATTGCGAGAGAGTGTGCCGGATGAAAAATCTCAAAAAATGACGTATTTCTATGATTCCAATCATTTTACACCAACCTTTGGTGTTGATATTGCAAAACAAACATTTTTACGTGATCAGTATCCCAACTATAATCCTATTTATATTGGAAAGAAATTAGCTCCCTCATTACAAAAACTATATTTCTCACGTAATTGGGATGCATGCAATTCGAATATAGATGATCTTATAGCTATAATCGTCAAAAATACTGCAGATCAGAGATGTGAAGATAATTTAAAGTGGTGCAAACTAATAACAAAAAAATAAAAAACTGAACCACTACCGGCTAATGCCGGTAGTGGTTCAGTCAATAGTCTTACTAATATCATTATAATCTTCTGAAGCATCAGCAATAACTAAATCTCCTATTTTGCACTAATTATTTAACCTGCAAAGAACAGTGCTGAAACTGGTGTTTTCAGAGCGTCTAACCTATTGCCGGAATGAAGGATTTAGAACTCCAAAAACTGCCTTACCTTTCAAGGCTTTAGGTGGTTTTTTTGGTCATTCAAAAAAGATGGTGCGGGCGGGGGGACTTGAACCCCCACGACCTTTACGGTCAACGGATTTTAAGTCCGCAGCGTCTACCATTCCGCCACGCCCGCATTTCGTCTTCTTAATTTCCCCTTTTGCATTGTTAACACATTGCTTACGTATGTTTTTTACGTTTTATTTCCTGCGCTTAATACAAAAATATAAGGAGACAACCATATAAGCTTAAATCCAGATCGGATAATAATCATATTTATAGCATTGATGCAATGGTTCTTGCATGGTTTAAGCAATGATTTCTGCTATTGAACAAATGATGGCTTTGCCTTTTGTGGTAAGATATAGCTCTTTTCGACGTCGTTCCTTTGTGGAAATTTTAACATTAACAAGGCCATAAGGTGCGCCTTTCTGACGATGTTTAGATAAAGCACCTACAATGCGTGAAATTGTTGAAAGCGCCATACCTGTTTTTTCAGATAGTTTTGTTAATGAAAGTCCCTCATCCAGAGATATTTCGGTAAGACAAACCGCATATTGAAGTGGAAATTCCTGATCAATTTTTTGCAATTCGCGTAACAGATGTAGAAACTGCCTTATTTCTTTTTTCATGCGATATATGTTCCTGTTCAAGCAGGCGCTCGGAAAGTAGAATAGTGCGCGGTGTTATTATAATTTCCCCAAAGGGAAAAGTCATTATAGTTTCACCATTGCAAGTTTCCAAGTTAAAAAAAGGTAGCATCCCCAATTTATTTGAAAGTTCAATATGTAAAGCAAAAAGATAACTACAGCGCATATAGCCTGTCATTTGAATATGTCCCCACACAAATTTTATTTATTCAGGTTTTAATAATCCTGTTGTTTTTATTACAATTAAATATTTTTTACATATGCCCTTATGTAAGTCAAACTTTATTCAACTATAGGCATTAAAAATTCAACTGTCAATTTTTTCATTGTCGGGAAAGATGAGTGTTTAATTGTTTGAGCCTTAATTGTTTAAGCCAATGTAAAGTCTCAGTAACTTCATGGTTGATTTTTATATGTTTATCCATAATAACAATAGGCGTTTTTCTAAGCCCTTTAATGATAATTGGCGGGTGTGACATTGGACTAAGCGCTCCATCAAGATTTTTGAAACTGCACTCCTTCATAGCTGAAACATTTGTAAAGTCTAATGTGAAACATGACATGGTTGAAAAGCGGCAAAATGATATATTACTTCCTGTTATATCTGTTGCGCCAAAAGAGCTATCTTCAAAATCACAATGTTGCAAATTTGCATGAGCCATGCAGGTGTTATAAAGCGCGGAATTGTTAAAACACGCACCATAAAGTCTGGTTTCAGAAAGGTTTGCTCCGGTAAGATTACTGTTAGAAAAATCAGCGTAATCAAGTCGGGTATCATCCATGTTTACATTACTAAGATTTTTATAGCTGAGATTAGCGTAAGAAAGATCTGTTTTTTCAAGTGCTGCGCGTTCAAGACAGTGTTTAAAGTTCAAAAAAATTCCCTCGTAAAGGGTTTTATTAGAATCTATTGATTCAATTTTAAAATGATTCATTTTTTTCCTCCCAAATTATATGTTTCATACAAGCAATAGTTGTTAGGTTGCACGTTTTGTCAAGTAAAAAGTTGATAGTGTGGAAGGTTTTTTGCGTTATTTTTTAATTTTTTATAAAATAAATTGCCTATATATTGCCTGTATATCGCTAAAACTCTACCTTTTTTCTTATAAACTAGAATAGTATAGAGCTGATGTAATACATATGTATTCATTTTACTTTCTGGCAACCTTGGAGTGTATAGAATAATATGGTGATTTTGAATAGGAATCGTACAGATTCTATTCACATAATTTTGACAAGATTATAATATATGGTTATGGCAATATATTATGGTGCGCATGCTGGTATGCATACCGATGATGGGCATAGTGGTATACCACATGCCTGTACTCCATTATTTACCGCGCCTGTAAATATACCACAAGTACTGGCCACGCTCGTTGCGGGTGCACATGCCTGTACTGCTGGTGCTACCGATAATGGTACAGTACCTGCAACGCCTGTAGCCGCGCTCGTTGCGGGTGCGCCTGTAAATGCCCCGCCAATAGTTTTAAAACCATCAACAAAAGTTCCAAAATTAAAGTTTTTGCCCCATACTACTAATTTACTAGCCGCAACTTCCACACCGCTCCAAGCATTCCAAATTAGTGTCTTTAATATTCCACCAATAGAAGAAGTGCTTGTTGCAATAGCACTTGCAGCAGCACTTGCCGGCGCTGCAAATATGTTAAATGTAGCAGCGATGCAAACTAGCCCAAAATTTTTAAATAAATCCCCAAATGGATTAATTTGCTTAAGAGCCCATTTAAGAAAACCACCTGTTTTTCCTGCACTGTCAGTTGAAGCTTCTGCCATAATATCTCTCTATTTCCTGATTTTTTAAATTTTCTGTTTTTATTATGTAATGCTTGCAGAGATTAACATAATACCGCACCTTAGTGCAAGTTTTTTTAAATACTTTATGTTAATGCATTGATTTTAAAGGAAATATTAAGTGCGCGACTAAATTACAATCATTTAAAAATAACATATAGCCTATGCGATATAAAATGCTCACACTGTTAATGTTATATATATCTGCATATTTTGCAGTAAAATCCAATTAAATACTTTAGAATTTGTTTTTGTATGTTTATATTCAGATTCTTAATTTTATATATTTAGGGAGTATAAGTCTGTGGCAGGCAGTGTAAATAAAGTTATTCTTGTTGGAAATTTAGGTAATGATCCGGACGTGCGTTTAATGCAATCCGGTGATAAGGTTGTTAATCTTTCAATTGCAACTTCTGAGAATTGGAAAGATAAAGTAACCGGAGAACGTAAAGAAAAAACTGAATGGCATCGTATTGTTATTTTTAATCAAGGACTTGCAAAGGTTGCTGAAAGTTATTTGCGTAAAGGTTCTAAGGTTTATATTGAAGGACAGCTTGAAACGCGTTCATGGGAACAAGACGGTCAGAAGAAATATTCAACAGAAATAGTTCTTCGTAACTTTCGTGGAGAACTTCATATGCTGGATTCTCGCAGTGGCGCAGGCGCTCCGGCATTTCAGGATAACCAATCTAGCGGTTTTAGCTCTGGTGCTCCGGAAACAACGGCACAGTCAGAATCGTCTAATTCTTCTGTAGATGAGCTTGAAGATGAGATTCCATTTTAGATTTTAAATATATTATTTCGAGAAAGTTTTAAGAACTTAATTCTAAAAGTATTGTATTAAGTATCTCAGATTCTTTATTATTTTACTTTTCAAGATGACAATATAAATAGGGAGGTGTTTGTGCGTTTATTCATTTTATTAATGGTTATGTTTGTGCTTCCTTTTGGAGTAATAGCACAAGGTTTAGATGATGATTCATTTGAAGCACGTCAAGAGCTTGCACGGAAAATGCAGGATATAAGACCGGCTCGTAAGCAAGTTGATGATGCAGTTGAGCAATTTGTATCGAGTTTACCCGCTAATGAGCAGGAAATATATAAAACTGCATTACAGAAAATACTAAATTATAAAGCTCTCGAAAGAATATCTATTGATGCTTATGCTGATACCTTTACGGAGAAAGAACTTATTGCTATGGTCGAGTATTATTCCAAGCCTGAAGCACGCTCTGCATCTGATAAAACAAGCCAGTATGCACAGAAAGTTTATCCGGAAATTATTCGCATGCTTGATAAGGCTATGATGAAGATTAAAACTGGTGGTTTAAGTCATTGATTTTTTACCATTATTTTAGATAGAAGTTAAAGAATTTACTTCATGTTTGTGAGTATTTTCAATACGCTCGGTATTATAAAGAGAACTGGAAGAATAAATGAGTGATACAACTGGAATAGAAGAAGATACTCCATCAATTTCTCTTGAAGAGGAAATGAAGCAATCTTATCTTGATTATGCAATGAGCGTAATCGTATCTCGTGCGCTACCTGATGTACGAGATGGCTTAAAGCCTGTGCATCGCCGGATTTTATACGCTATGCGTGAGGGTGGATATTCCTCCGATAAGGCTTATAAAAAATCTGCTCGGATTGTCGGTGATGTTATGGGTAAATATCATCCACATGGCGATCAAGCCATTTATGATTCTCTAGTTCGTATGGCACAACCATGGAGTCTGCGTTTGCCTTTAATTGACGGACAAGGGAATTTCGGCTCAATGGACGGTGATTCTGCTGCTGCCATGCGTTATACTGAAGCACGTCTTGATAAATCGGCTGAAGCAATTCTTCAGGATATAGATAAAGAAACTGTAGATTTTCATCCAAACTATGATGAAACTTTACAAGAGCCGGATATTCTTCCATCACGCATTCCAAATTTACTGGTTAATGGTGCTGGCGGTATTGCTGTCGGGATGGCTACGAATATTCCTCCGCATAATTTAGGAGAAGTAATTGATGCTTGCGTAGCGATGGTTGCCAATCCGGATATGACAACAGAAGAGCTTAACGAAATTATTTTAGCCCCTGATTTTCCTACCGGTGGTTATATTTTGGGTAAAGCCGGTATTCATAAGGCTTATCATACGGGAAACGGTTCTGTTGTGATGCGCGCTAAAACTTCCTTTGAAGAAATAGGTAAGCGCGAAGCCATCATTGTTCATGAAGTTCCATATCAGGTTAATAAAGGGAAATTATTAGAACGACTCGGAGAGATCGGACGTGATAAAATTGTTGAAAATCTTCATGAAGTTCGAGATGAATCTGATCGTGACGGTGTACGAATTGTTATTGAGTTAAAACAAAATGCTATTGCTGATGTCGTATTGAATCAACTTTTTAAACATACTGCTCTTCAGACAAATTTTGCATGTAATATGGTTGCACTGCATAATGGTAAGCCGCAGACAATGTTAATCCGTGACATGGTTAAGGCTTTTGTTAAGTTTCGTGAGGAAGTTATTACTCGTCGCACGATTTATGAACTTGGCAAGGCTCGTGATCGGGCACATATTTTAGCCGGTTTGGCTGTGGCTGTTGCTAATATTGATGAAATTATTGCATTGATCCGTAATGCTCCTGACCCTGCGACTGCTCGTAAAGGATTAATGGCCAAGCCTTGGCCTGCTTTGGATATTGCACCGTTAATTGAACTTATTGATGATCCTGAGCAACCTTTGAATGATGATGGCACATATCAGATGTCTGAAATACAGGCTAAGGCTATTCTTGATTTGCGCTTGCATCGTTTAACAGGTCTCGAACGTGATAAAATTGCTACTGAACTTAAAGAAATCACAGATAAAATTGCTGAATATCTTGTAATTCTTGCCAGTCGTGAGCGTTTACTTGAGGTGTTGGTTGAAGAGTTATCTATTGTTAAGGAAAAGTTTGATACTCCCCGCCGTACTGAGCTTATTGATGCTGAGTTTGAGGTCGATATGGAAGATCTTATACAGCGTGAAGATATGGTCGTAACAATTACTCATGGTGGCTATATTAAGCGCGTTCCGCTTGATACTTATCGGGCGCAGCGTCGTGGCGGTAAGGGACGTTCCGGTATGAGCACCAAGGATGATGATTTTGTCTCTGATTTATTTGTAGCCAGTACCCATACTCCAATATTGTTTTTTACTTCACGCGGTATAGTACACCGGATGAAAGTTTATCAATTACCGCTTAGCACACCTCAAGCGCGTGGCAAGGCATTGGTGAATTTATTGCCATTGGAACAAGAGGAAAGTGTTTCTGTTTATCTTAGAATGCCGGAAGAAAAAGAGGTTCTTGACAAGCTTGATATTATGTTTGCTACAAGTCACGGTTCTGTACGTCGTAATAAGCTTTCTGATTTTGGAAATATTCGCTCTAATGGTTTGATTGCAATGAAACTTGGTGAGGATGAAAGTCTGGTTTCAGTGAAGATATGTGCGCAAGATGAAGATATTATGCTAGCTACGCGTCTTGGTAAAGCCATTCGTTTTCCGGTTAATGCTATTCGTGTTTTTGTCGGACGTAATTCTACCGGAGTTCGAGGTATCAGATTAGCTAAGGGAGATGAAGTAATTTCAATGTCTGTTCTTAAGCATATGAAGATTACTTCTGATGAACGATCTGCATATATGAAATCAGCAGGACAAATTATCGGCAGTGAAGAAGAAAATTTTGAATATGAAGAAACAAGCCTTGAACTTTCAAAAGAGCGGTTTATGGAATTACTTTCCGCAGAGCAATTTTTACTTACTGTGACCAATGGTGGCTTTGGTAAACGCACTTCTTCGTATGAATATCGCGTTACCGGTCGTGGTGGGCAAGGTGTAACTAATGTGAATTTAACTGATAAAAACGGCGGAAAGGTTACAGCTACTTTTCCTGTAACGGATAATCATCAGATTATGCTGGTAAGCGATCAGGGACAGCTTATTCGTACACCGGTTGAAAATATTCGTATAACCGGCAGAAGTGCGCAAGGTGTTACTGTCTTTAAAGTTGCTAAAGGTGAACAGGTAGTTTCTGTAGCTTGGCTTGTAGAAGA
>JAGLMC010000087.1 GCA_023140215.1 Alphaproteobacteria bacterium | reverse complement strand
CAGAGGTTAATGATACAGATATTGAGCCTAAAGATATAGAATTAACGGATGATAGCAATGACCAAGAAGACTAGCGGTAAATATCTTACCGGCGTTTATCCGGGTACTTTCGATCCGGTAACAAAAGGGCATTTGCACCTAATTCAGAGAGCTAGCCGTTTGGTTGACCATTTGATTATCGGCATTGCCAATAATGATCGCAAAGGGCCTTTATTTAGTTTAGCTGAGCGTAAGGAAATGCTTTTTACCGACATTGAAAATTTACCCGATAAAGGTTGTAAAATAGAGATAAAAGATTTTAATAATCTCCTTATACATTTTGCTAGCGAGGTAAATGCTTTTTGTATTTTCAGAGGCTTACGCGCTGTTTCTGATTTTGAATATGAATTTCAAATGACGGGTATGAATGCTAAACTCGATCCGGATATTGAAACTGTGTTTTTGATGGCTTCTGATAAGTGGCAATTTGTTTCTGCGTCTTTTGTTAAGGAGATATGTTCTCTGGGTGGGGACATTACACAATTTGTAACTCCTAACGTTGCTGAACAGCTTAGTCAAAAATTTAAGAATTAAGCATAAGAAAACTTGACTGTGACCGCTCAAATCCATATGGTGCGCTGTCTGATTTTAAAATAATGACCGACCGCTTAGCTCAGCTGGTAGAGCAACTGACTTTTAATCAGTAGGTCGAGGGTTCGAATCCCTCAGCGGTCACCATATTTCCCAAGGGTTACAGAAGATTAAGCGGCTTTTCCATACGGGCTATCGCTCCGGCGATTGGTTAAAATTAAGAACTGGTCAAAATTAAGACTCTTGTTGCAGCGCTGCTTGTATTTCTTTGGGATTGTTTCCTATTGCTGTCAGATAGGCTCGTGAAGAAGCATCAAGACTTCTGGAACCGCGTTCCCAATTTTTAAGCGTTGATAAGGGAATAAAATAAATTTCGGAAAACTGTACCTGAGTGAGCCCTGTTTTCTTGCGCACAGTCTTAACGTCTACATCCTTAAGAACGTATGTAACTTGCGCTCTAGTTTTATCACCTTTGGTATAAGCTAGAATATCTTCCATACCGGCTTTAATATCGTCAAAAATATCTTTATCCATTTTTCAGTTCTTTCTTTATTTCCTGTGCCAGCGAAGTAAAAATCTTTTCTTGATCGGGTGTCAGGTTTTCTTGTTTTGCCTTCTTATAGGCATGAATTAAAAACACAGGATGATCTTTATTGTAATAGTAATAAACCACTCTATTGCTACCGCGTTTCCCCTTTGCTTGGGAGGCTACACGTAATTTGCACAAGCCACTTGTTCGAGGAATAAGATCACCGGCTTTTGGGCTATCTGCTAAAAGAAGAATTAATTCTTCAACTTGTTTTTGGTTAAGGCAATTTTGCTTAGCAAAGGTTTTTGTTTCTACTATTGTTATCATTCCATGTTCCTATAGTATTCAATGAAGCCCTTTTTGTCAAGGGTTACAGAAGATAAGGGGCTTTTCCATAAGGATTATCGCTCCGGCGACTGGTCAAAATCAAGAACTAGTCAAAATTAAGACTCTTGCAAATGTCTGCCGTGATCCATGCTCTCATGCAAAATACGCATGATAAAAATTGTTTGCTCTTGAATACGATAAAAAACAACATGCCGCCCGGATTTACGGCCTTTGATAACGTCCGGTACACCATAGCGATACCCTCCAATATCTGTGTTTTCTGCTATGCTCAATATGGTTTGATAAAGCTGTTCGGTATATTCAATAGCTTTTTCCCCTCCCCATTGAATAAAAGTATACCCTGCAATACCGTCTAAGTCGTTCCTTGCAGGATCAGTAATAACCAGCTCAAAAGTATTATTGGGGGAGGACATCAGTATTTATAACTTTTTCGCCGTTTTTAGCTTTTTGCATTCCATTTTTTATTACCTCGTCAAACAATTCACGAGTAAAAGGTTGTGTCCGGCCTTCTTGTATTGCTTTTTCACCAATTTCTAAAGCTGCAAGCAAACAGTGTTGTTCATTTTCCCTTTGTTTGCGTACTGTATCGCGGATTGCTTCGGATATGCTGCTATAATATCCATTCTTAACTTTATTTCGTAGGTAGGTTTCATCTATTTCAGCAAAAGATACCTTCATCATTATAATTTCTCCAAATAAATAGCCGTTACCCCAATTTTACCCCTTTATGGGGAAGCTATCAAGCTTTCTAATATTTTCTTCCTCTTTAAAAAAAAGGGCACCTAACAGGCGCCCTTTTCAAATTCTATTACTATATCTTAAAATTAAAAGATAATTTGTGTACCAAGAAGTAAAGATGTAGCGTCAACGCTGTCACCTGTAGTCAGACCGGCCACGTCATCAAACTCTACATGAGAGATAGAACCGCGGAATGTCATTCCCGGACCATAAGTGTAAACTACACCACCGGTCCAGCGATCTGCTTCAACACCATCAGTAGCAACGTTTCCGTCAACGCCAAGATAGTTATCAATGTCAATATATGACAGACCAAGTTTGAATGGACCTGTTGTATAATCAACACCAACAACGATTTTGTCTTCATCATCGTGTTTTGTTGCAGCAAGAGCAGCCGTAGCAACTTCACCATAGTCATCTTCAAGGTAAGCTACACCGATACCGAATGGACCGATATCAAGATCAAGACCGATATTCCATGCTGTTCTGTCATCTGACATATCACCATCAGCAACCACAGTGGCTTCTTCTAGATCAACATGAGTATAACCGGCACCGAAATTTACGCCAACATTGTTAAACATGCCTTCATAACGGAATGAAACTTCATAAGCTTCGCCTAATGTATTATCAACATCATCTTCGTTCCCAGCAGCTGAACCTGACATATCATCAATATCCGGAGTGTATGACAAACCAAGTTGGAAACCATTCATAATTGGTGAAAGATATGTAATCTTGTCATCAATATCAGTCAAATCCTGATCATAATCCAAAGCCCCATTAACAAGACCGGTAATGGGACCAATAAGAGGGTTACTATTGCCAACTGCATCAACGTTAAGAGAATCTACAGATTGACGAAGACCATCAATATTACTGTCTGCAGAAGGAACAGCTACCTGTAATAGGTAAGCAGCACCATCTTCGGCACCAACATTAAAACGACCCCAGCCGCCTGAGAAATAAGCATAACTTTCGTTAATTGCCCAATCATCGCTATCAGCTTCAAATTCAATATGAGTACCAACAGTCAAACCATTATCAAGAACAGTTTCACCATCAACCCAAATTTCACTAGTACGAATAATATCAACGTCACGAGATTCACCCGCAACAATCGCATCATCGTCTTGATCCATGTAGAAGCCGTAAAGCTTCATATAGCCGCCCAATTCAAGATCAATATCCGCTTGTGCCGGTGTGGCAGAAACAGCAAGACCACAAATGGCAGCAGTCGTAAGTAGTTTTTTCATTATCATTCCTCCAATCAATTAGAATCGATAATTCTGTTAAACACGCAACCCCTACATTTTCTTATAAAATTTCAGGATTACAATAAAAAGTCGCTCACCATTACAGATGAACACCATCAGTTAGCCAATATTTACTTTAATAATCAATGTGCATTTTTACATTGATATCACATTTTTTTAAAAGCGTGATATTTTTGCAACACACGCTTCCAATATAATCATTATAAAATGCTCACGCTAGATATCTACGTTCAAACGCCACGCAGGCTTCGCGCTAACGCGCGGGTCGCAGTCGCAACCTTAATAGCGTGAGCATTACATACTCACACTATAATTGTTTAGCTTTAT
>JAGLMC010000086.1 GCA_023140215.1 Alphaproteobacteria bacterium | reverse complement strand
ATTCATAGCTCAAAGCTAACACTAAATGGAGATACATTAAAGTAATTGTGTCTCCATAGTCATTTTCATTTACTTTTTGAGAAACTGGAACGGGGATTAATTAATGTGTCCCCAGTCTTTCCACAGTTTTTTATTGACATAATAGCTTAGCTTTCATACTGTTCTTTTGTTTTTGAGAATTGTAAGAGAAAAAGATGGGTACAATAACAAGAAAGTTTATGAATGTTGCTATGAGTGCTGTTGTGCTTGTTGGGTTAACTGCATGTACTGCTGTTCCAGATGTTGCTGTTTCAAATGTTAATGTTTCAAAAGTTGAAAAAGTATTTGTAGATAAAGAAACAATTTTAACATGTATTCGCACTCTTGAAGATCTTTTGCAAAAGAATGTAGATTATCAAAAGGAGTTGTCTGAATGCACTCTTAGACGTTTTTTCTCAAAAGGTGGTACTGTACGGAAAAGTCTAATGTCATTAGATGAGAAGAAACAACGAATTCTTGGACATCCTTTAAATACTAAGTATTGTGAGGAAATTTTATTAGAATTTAAGAATTGGCAAGCAATTGTTCAAAAAAGTAACTCAGAGCTTGAAATAAAGTTAGAAGATGGTAAATGCGGGAAGGGTGTTCCGCAACAGTTGTTTATACATTCTATGGGAACATTGTAGACAGGTATTTTTCACCGCGATCACAAAAAAATGTCAGGATATTATTAATCTTGGGGTTTTCTCTTTTTATTTGACGTGCAGCCAAAAGGTTGGCACCTGAGCTTGCCCCAACGAACAGGCCGTTTCTGGCTAATCTTATTGCTTCTTCAACGGCGGCATCACTATCAATAGGTATTATTTCATTGACTTCGTTTTTGTGACGTTCATAAATCGTAGGTACAAAACCATCGGCAATGCCTTCTATTTTGTGATCTGCAGCGATACCTTTTTTTAGAGTTTGTGATTCAGAAGGTTCCATGGCAAAGAGTTTGAGATCAGCATTATGCCATTTACGAAGAGCTTGTCCTGTTCCGATAAGAGTTCCGCCTGTTCCAACACCTTGAACAATGGCATCTATTTTCATGTCTTTAGGTATTTGAGCAATAATTTCGCGTCCAAGCTTTTCACGGTTTTCTTCAACATTCCATTCATTGTCAAATTGGGCGGGGCAGTAATAGCCCTCTTGCTCACCCATTCTTATTGCTTCTTCTCGTGCTTCATTGACTTGAAAATGTCCAATGAGTCTGAGTTCTGCGCCAAAGCCTCTGGAAATACGGATACGTTCACTAGTATAGCCATCAGGCATCAGGACAATCATTTTGTAGCCTTTCACGGCTGCAACCATTGCAAAGGCGTTTCCTGTATTGCCACTGGTGGACTCAACGATAGTATCACCGGACTTTAGCAGCCCTTCTTTTTCAGCTTTTTCAACCATAAACAGTGCCATGCGCGCTTTGATTGAGCCGGAAGGATTTTGAAATTCAGCTTTTGCATAAATTCCATCTCCCATGTCTAACATAGGCGTATTTCCTATGCTTTCAAGGATAGAGGTGTGAATTTGCGAATGAGTTTCTGATGGTGTGTATGTCATAATTTTATGGCCTTAATAGTGCTTGTGCGCTAACAGTCAGTGTTATCTGGCTTTCACCTGGTGCAGCAACAGGGGCTACTGTTGCCGTTTCTGCCATTCCACCCATTGCCCGCATATTATATTGAGGCTGGTAATTATTCCTGCCACCGTGGTTCACATTGATTTGTAGCAGTTCGGTCTTTGATTTTCCGATTGCTTTGGCGGTGCGTTTAGCTTTGGTTATGAGTTTGCCAAGTGCAGCTTCAAGCATTTCATTGCGTGTTTTTTCCAGTAATTCAGGAGAAACGCTATAGCTCAGGCCTTTCATCGTTAATCCCATTTCCTGAAGATCACCGAGCAGATCAAGAAGGTCTACTGCATTTTTTCCTTTTATTTTTAGGCCTTGCTGTCCCTTCCAGATCATATTTCGTCTTTGTGTTCTGTTATTGTTGAGATTATATTGATATACGCTGTATGCTTGTGTGGAGACTTTGACACTATTAACTTTTTTGGCTTTTTCCAATGCTTTTTTCATCATTGTGTTAATATTGTTTTGTAGTTCTTTTGGACTAACATTTTCTGCTTCATAACGTAAGTTAGCGGTTAGAAGGTCTTGTTCAACTTCAATGCGTTCAGTAGCCGATAGGCTAACCAGAGTTGCTCCTTCCGGAATATCGAGAAGCGTTTTGTAATCTTGCGCTAATGTGGCAGTAGAGGTAGGAATAGAAAGTAGTAGTGCGATGATGAAAGATAGTATAGTGCGCATGTTAAAATTTCCTTATCTATATTCTTTGAGGCACTATAGGCGATGAAAGCCTAAGAGGAAAGGGTGGTTTTATGAAAGAAAAGTGTTATATATTTATGAAGATAATAAGTTCTTACATGAATAAGGAGTGAAAACAATGTTTAAATTAATTGAAGGACTTCCTGAAGATGTACTGGGTCTTGAGGTCAGTGGTAAATTGACGCATGTGGATTATGTGGAGGAGATGATTCCTCTATGTGATTCAATGCTGGAAAAACATGCCTCGCTTAAAATGCTTTGTGTATTGACCGAGGATTTTAGCGGAATGGAACTCGGCGCGATGTGGGATGATATGGTATACGGCGTAAAGCATTGGCACGACATGTCCAATATAGCCATGGTCACAGATGCAGGCTGGATCAAAAATGTAACCGCACTTTTCGTCCCTTTCTTTCCCGGTAAGGTGAAGTTTTTCGGGTTGAGCGAACTGGAAAAGGCAAAAAGCTGGATCGCTGGTGAGTAGGAGCAGACGGCTTAATTGGGCTAACGTTGATGTAGCAAGTTTTTTAAGGTGGCACAATAAGTATTAAGGAAAATAAATAATAGACCACCCATTATCTTTTTGCCTTTTACGGTAGATAAAACTTATGGAAAAAGAAGTGAGACTTGGGACAATTGTGTAGATATAGATGCGTGGCAGTTCGTATCAGGTGACCTTACTGAAAATACAACAAATCTTGTACATGAAGCTTGTGCAGATAAAGAGGCTGCAAAAGTTTTAATATTAGAAGCCGAACTTTATGGGTTAATTTTACCAGAATGTGTCTGGCAAGATAAAGAATTATGTCATATGATTGTTGAAAAGCAAGGCATAGACGCTATTCCTTACGTACCGCATAAATTTTTTAAAGGCGGGCTTGATGTCCGCTTTTTTTATCATCTTTTTATTCATCGCCCATCTTTAAAGCTGCGATAAACGCGCTTTGCGGGATTTCGACATTTCCATATTGGCGCATTTTCTTTTTACCTTTTTTCTGCTTTTCCAGTAGCTTTTTCTTACGTGTAATATCGCCACCATAGCATTTTGCAGTAACGTCTTTTCGCATTGCAGAGACATTCTCACGTGCTATTATTTTTCCGCCAATGGCAGCTTGAATAGCGATTTTAAACATCTGGCGCGGGATAAGATCTTTAAGGCGTTCACACATTCCGCGCCCTCGTTTTTCGGCATTGCTGCGGTGGACAATCATTGCAAGAGCATCTACAGGCTCATCATTTACTCGGATTTCAAGTTTTACAAGATTATTTTCCCCGTAACTATCAAGCTCATAATCAAAGCTGGCATAGCCTTTGGATATAGATTTTAGTCGATCATAAAAATCAAATACTACTTCATTGAGCGGCAGACGGTAAACCAGCATTGCACGATCACCGGCATAAGTAAGATCAAGCTGTACACCGCGCCTATCCTGACAAAGTTGTAGAAGCCCGCCTAGATATTCATCAGGCACAAGGATTGTTGCTTTAATCCATGGCTCTTCAATAGAGGTAATTTTAACGACATCGGGCATATCAACGGGGTTATAAAGCTCTATCTGTTTACCATTGGTCATATTGATTTTATAAACCACGCTTGGCGCTGTAGGGATTAAATCCAGATCAAATTCACGATCAAGGCGTTCTTGAATAATCTCCATGTGTAAAAGGCCAAGAAATCCGCAACGAAAGCCAAGACCAAGCGCTTGCGAGCTTTCCATTTCGTAATGCAGGGATGCATCATTAAGGCGGATGCGTCCAAGTGAATCGCGGAGCTTTTCAAATTCACCGGCATCAGCGGGATAGAATGAGCAAAATACCATAGGTATTGAAGGCTTGAAGCCGGAAAGGGGAGTTTCACACGGTTCTTTTTCATCGGTAATAGTGTCTCCCACATTAGTTTCTGAAATATCCTTGATTGAGGCTGTAATAAATCCGATCTCACCGGAGCTAAGTTCATCTACCATTACATGTTTAGGCGTAAATATTCCCACTCGGTCAATATCGCGGGTCGCTCCGTTGCTCATAAATTTGATTTTTTGCCCTTTTTGTAAGCAGCCATTAATCACGCGTACCAGCACTACAACGCCTAGATAAACATCATACCAGCTATCAACTAGTAGCGCTTTGGTTGGAGCATTGCGGTTGCCTTCATGGGGTGGTGGAAGCTGGGTAACGATAGTCTCCAGTAGATCGTTAATGCCTTCACCGGTCTTTCCTGAGCATGAAACAGAATTTCCGGCATCCAGCCCGATTACATCCTCAACTTGCTTTTTAGCATTTTCGATATCGGAAGAGGGAAGGTCAATTTTATTTATAACGGTAACAATCTCGTGGTTATTCTCAATAGCCTGATAAACATTTGCTAATGTTTGAGCTTCAACTCCTTGTGTAGCGTCCACTACAAGCAATGAGCCTTCACAAGAGGCTAGAGATCGGGAAACCTCATAGGCAAAATCAACATGTCCGGGTGTATCCATTAAATTGAGCTGATATGTGATGCCGTCCTTGGCCGTATAGTCAAGCCGTACAGTTTGTGATTTGATTGTAATGCCGCGTTCACGTTCAATCTCGGTGTTGTCCAGCACTTGTTCGGTCATTTCGCGTTCTTCCAATCCGCCACAGGACTGGATTAAACGATCAGCAAGGGTGGATTTTCCGTGATCGATATGGGCTATGATGGCGAAGTTGCGAATATGTTCTAGTGGTTTTGACATTCACAGATCAATAGGGATAAGTTGCAAGAATTGCAAGACTCTGCTAGGTATTTTTTATGGGTAAGAAAAAATCAGAAGATAAATCTCAAAAGAATTTGGAAAAAGATCAGGAAGACAGTCTGCAAGATGTAATGGCTGCCGGAGAAAAATTGCGCTCTCCTTTATTGTGGGGGGTGTTGCTTTTTATTCCTATTGCACTGACATTGCTTGTGTCTGTAAAGGATGCTCCGAAGGAAAATGTAGCTGTGGAATCTTTTGAGAAAAAGAGTGAAGATAATAGAATTACTCAGGAAAGTGTCCGCTATAAGGATTTTGCGCACGGTATATCTCGTGGAGCAAAGAATGTGGGTAAAGTTAATGATTGTAACTTTGATGCTCTTGTAGGGCTGCCTATGAGTGAAAAGATCAAGGAAAAAACAAAATCTATAGGGCGCGTTTACCGGATTTTATTACCGGATGCTATGATGACTATGGATCATAGCGCAAGACGGATAAACTTTGACATCAATAATGACGGTATTATTATCCGCGTTTGGTGTGGTTAGTTTTAGCCCATTCCTATTGGGTCAAATGTAGCTGTTGCGTCAGGTGTAGCTGCTGTGTCTAGGGCTGCTGTTTTGTCTAGGGCTTCTCCACCGAACTCTGCCGTCATTTCTGTACCTTCTTTGGTTACAGCAAAACAGTTATTTGCAACTGTTGTAAGATCTAATACTGACATTTCACACTCCTCTATTTGTCAATTATGGTAACATTTTTTTATTAATGCCTCATTAATTTAAGGCTTATTTTCGATGGATAATCAAAGGGACATATCTGCCTTCCGTTGCTTCTCCTGTTTTAGGATCCATCAAAATCGTTAAGATCTGGTGCGAGTTTTGCATATGCTTTGCTACGTCATTTGTAAGTGGCAGTCCTATATCTCTTAAATCGCCATCTTCTAAAACAAAATCCAATTTATTTTCTCCCAGATCAAATTCAAACCATGAAATATCACTTTTAAAACGGTGGCTATGAAATACAATTACATGGCCGTCTTCTTTAATAGCAACTTCTATGTCTAGGCGGTTCGTTTCATCAATGCCTTCGACAAAATCTGTCAAATTCCCGACAGGTGCATGGTTAGTGTTTTCATTTTCAGGAGGCATTTCATTCATAACAGCAATCATAATACTTTTGAGAACTTACTGCCACCCTCTAAATGCATTGTCATATTATTGTATCATATCTCCTTCTTTTTATGCAAAGTTTTACTTTATTTTTCCTTATGTTTTAACGGAATGACAACTCCGTTAATTGACTCGCCATTTTTTGTCTGCACAATGTTAATTTCTTGCGCTTTTGTGAAATAGGGTCGGATGAGCCATTGAATCTTAACGCCCAGATTTATGCGCGTGCCGTCTTTTTTGACAACGTCTACGGAATAATCTTTCTGGTCGTATTCGAGCCTATCCAGACTATCGTAATCAAGTTCTTTACTGTGAAAGATATAGGCATCAAGCGTGATTTTGTTAACATATATATCAAGCTCGTCCGGAGTGAAAAGTGCATCAGTAGACTTACCGGCAGCTCCAGCGCTCCAGTCTTTCTTTATAGTGCCTTTTGTATTCGGTTCTTTGTCTTGTGACATAATCATATTTGCCAGAATGGCGTTTTGAGGAATGGTTGATATAGTTTCCCAACCATGAATCATAACATTTGCTTTCCAAAGGATAAAGTCATTCCTTTATATGGTGTGTTTTTATGTTTAAGAATTTTCTTTATCATCATTTTCATTATGGGGTTGTTACCGTTTCTAAGTTTACACTTATCTCTGGTATATTATCACCAGTAAAGTCGACATAAACAACATCGCCACCCTTCTTATTCTCCATAATCTCTACGACATTAATTCCGTGTTCTTTAATGAGTTCATTAATAGGCATGTGTTTTTTACATTCGGTATTGCTTTGACATGCTGCGATCATACTTTTTTCTAAACCATTGATAATTTCTTCTTTTGTAAGTGGATCACCATCTTTATTTGACTCATTATATTCATTAATAAGCTTTTCATTAAGATATAAATCGTATGGTACATACGGTAGATTACCGTTATGGAGTTGTCCTTTGAAAGGTAGAGGTTGTCCTTTGATTTTTTCTGTATATGTTTTGTTATATTCACCATCGCCACTATCGCCACTATCGTCACTATCGCCATCGCCACTATCGCTTTTGTTGGAAGAGTTAGATGTAGTGACGGTTTTGGGTGCATGATTACCGTCACCCTGTATGAAATGATTCAGAGCGCCATGTGTAGCAATGCGTCCGGTCATGAATAGTGCAGCAAAAGATGCAAGTTTAAGTAGAGTTCCAATAACAGGCCATTTGCCAACTCCAATTTCATCTAATTTGCCATTAATAATTCTAGAGAGGAAAATTGCGCCTCCAAGCCCGCCAAGAAGACTAAGCCATGCTTGACCTTCTTTATTTTTGCTCATTGCGCCTGCAACGCCGGTGACTGCCTTGAAACATTTGCTGATACCACCTCCGACTGCTTTAAATGTGTTGTTAATGTTTCGAGTTACCGGATCATTAGATTCTACAGACGCTATTTCAGTAAAGAAGTTGGTGGTGCTTTTTAGTGCATCTTTAGCTAGTTTGACAGGGGAGGCGTCATCTGTATCTGAATGGTCGTTTTCTTTTTTAGTAGCTTCAGTTTCATCTTTTGAAACGCTGGGGACTATAACAGTAGTGCCATCAGGTTTTACAACAGTAGTGCCATTAGGATCAGGAACGCAAGGGACTATAACAGTAGTGCCATTAGGTTTTATAACAGTAGTGCCATTAGGATCAGGCTTAGGAGTTTTTTTAGGATCAGGCTTAGGAGTTTCTTCTTTCTCTTTTTGGTCTACCAAAGTTTTAAGATCGATAAAGGCTTCATTGTATGTTTTTTCTTGCGATTTGATTTTTGTTTCGAGTTTTTCTAGCTCAACGCGTAGTTCATCAGCTTCTTCTGTACTTATTCCTAAGGCTAGCTGTGTTTTGATTTCGGCAATTCTGGTTTTACTTTCATGATATGCATTGTATTTATCGATGGTATTATTAGTCGCAGATGTAAGAGCTAAGCTTTTTTTATTAAAGGCTTTGATTTTATCTTTAAAGTCTTCTAATTCTTTTGCTTTTTTATTGACTTTTTCAGTAAAAGCTATTGATTCAGGGGATTTATCTGTAGTTTTATCTTTTTCTTTTTTAATCTTTTTCAGCTCTTTTTTAAGCTTTTGTAAGCGTTCTTTCATTTTTTTAAGAGAGATATGTTGTGGATCTACTTTCTCTTTAGTAGCAATCAAAAGATCTTTATATTCAGGGTCTATATCCGTACGTTCTAACTCTTTTTCCAAGCTCGAACGTGTGTCTTTAAGCTCTCTTTCTGTATTTTTAAAAAGTCGAGGATACCAAAACCATGCTCCGAGAGCTAATCCCGGAGGACCGGAAAACCATTTTAAGAAATTTTTTGTTGTTAGATCGTTAATAATGCCAGCTGAGCCTATTCTGGTTGCCGCTCTGAAAGCTTGTCCTTTTAATGTTCCTTCTTTTGCTTTTTCAGCTCCTTCTGCAATGTCTTTTGTTCTCCATGCTATCTTTGCAATTGCTGAACTATCGTCGGCATCTATTATAGTTTTTGAACTTTTTGCTCCTAATAGATATGCTCCAAATCTTTTTATATTTGACTTAAAAATTAATTGCCCCCAAAAATTTACTCCGGGCAGTGCAAGCCAGTCTTTGCCACGCCAACGAAATGTAAATCTGACAGGAAGGGTTCTATCTGAAAAAAAATGTTCATTCTTGCGATTATTTCCAAGGCGTGCTGGTAAGTCAGTTCCAAGGAATTTTTTTGGATTTCCAACTGATGCTCTTTCAATGTAATCAATATGTTCTGCAATACGGTCAGTAAAGTATTTAAATCTTGGGTCTTTTTCATAATTGTACATATCTGAATTTTTCAGAATGCTTGATATAGTACTTCCGTCAGGATAGGTTTTCAGAGCTTCATCTTTCCCCCATTGGTTACGAGCTGATGATAAATCAGATATGGAGTAGAATAGTTCATTTTCAAAGAGATTATTGTAAAAGAGATAAAACCTATCAACAAACAAATCAGCGCGCCCTTGACCCCAATCTACTTTTCCATCGCTATTTATGTAGGTTTTGAATTCGATAAGAAAGTCTTGCCATAATCTTTCATTATTTTCTTCTACTATACTTTTATATGGTATAATGGAATTATGTGGATGAGGGTTGTGATAGCCGTCTTGAAAGGAGCGTTCCAGACGTTCTTTCCATTGAGCGCTAACTTGTTTTCCTTTTTCTTCAGGGACTCTACTCTTATTAGGACGAACCCATTTATTTGTCACTCTCATTTCTGCATCATCTGCGATGAAGTGTATATGAGATAGACCTGTAATGCTTTCCCTTATTGTATTAGTTGTTATTTCGTTATTTTCTACATTGTTACTTTGAATTTTCTTTATATTAGAAAGTATCTGTTTACCGTTTTCACCATCTATACCTTTTTGTAGGTCAATGATTGACTTATCTATGTCGCGCATAAACGAAATAAGATGTTTTTTCTGTTTTTCTGTGATGCCTGTTTTATTGTGCTTCCATGAATACATCCAAACAGGTATAATATTATCAGCCCGTGTATTTTTTGTATCTTCGATTGTGGTGAAAGTGTCTTCAACATGCTTTATTAATTTATCCATATCTGCGTGTAATTGATCAAGATGTTGCATATTATTTTCTGCAAAAGCATTAATAATTTCTGAGGGATCTTTGCTTTCATCAACAGCTGTTAGAATATCATCTTGTAGCTTTTGGATTTTTCTTATTATGCTGTCGTCTGCTACTTTTTTACCGTTTTTTATGCCAGCCATAAGATTGTCAACTGATTTAATAACAGGGCGAACAACCGGACGGCATAGTGTGTTCATATTTGTAACAGGAGCCCAGTGTGTAAAGAGTTTGAGTGGATGTAAATTGTGACGCGCATAGAATTTCAGCCAGTCTTTACCGGTTTTGAATTCCGGCATATCAGCGTCTGTTAAAGAGCTTTTTACTTTTGGCGGTGGAGGTAAATTGATCTCATCTTTAGGTGGTGGTGTTTCTTTACCATCAGGGGCTTTTGTTTCATCAGGTGTTTTTTCACCATCAGGTGTTTTTTCACCATCAGGGGCTTTTGTTTCATCAGGGGCTTTTGTTTCATCGCCCTTAGGTGTCTCTTTACCATCCGGTGGTGTTTTTTTAGATGTATCTGAAGCCTTTCCTGCATTAGTGACTTCATCAGATGTCTTGCCGGTAGTGGCGCCGGGTGTATGTCCATCTTTTTTAGCGCTCTCAAGAGTAGCTTTAGCCTCTGTGCGT
>JAGLMC010000085.1 GCA_023140215.1 Alphaproteobacteria bacterium | reverse complement strand
GATCAGGTATAATTACTTTTTTATCTCTAATAATAGCAGCAACTATAACAGCATGAGGCAAATTAATATCCATAATAGTTTCATTAACAAGAGAAGACGATTCAGAAATTTCTGACTCAATAATCTCAGCAAAATCATTTCCAAGATTATATAATCCCTTAATACGACCACGTCGCACATGTTGCATGATTGTTGCAACAATTGTTGAACGTGGAGAAACCATAACATCTATTCCCAATGGGTTAATCATAGTTGAATAGACCTCATTGTTAACAAGTGTAATCGTACGCTTACAACCATATTGTTTAGCTAAAAGAGAGCCAAGAATATTACTTTCGTCATCATTTGTAACTGTTACAAACGTATCAACATTTCCAATAGCAGCCTCTTCCAAAATATCTTTATCTAAAGAACTGCCATTAAGGATAATAATTTTTTCAAGCTGCTCACTTATAAATTTAGCACGCTTTTTATTTGGTTCAATTATCTTGATTTGAATATTACGCTCATTATTTGACAACATTTTTGCCAAACCAAAGCCAATATTACCTCCTCCAGCAATTACTATGCGATGTGCTTCTTGTTCTTCATGACCAAAAGCAAACATCGTCCTTTTGAGATGCTCAGAATCAACAACAAAAAAAACCTCATCTCCAACATTAAGCTGATCTGTTTCATCAGGAATAATTGATTTATTATCTCTTAATATGACAACAATCTTAAAAGAAAGATCAGGAAAGAGATATTCAAGTTGTCCAATAGGAGTATTAATCACCGGACAATTTTCTTCACATATAACTCCAATCACATGAGCTAAGCCATCTGCCAAAACTGTAACATAAGTAGTTCCCGGAACAGCCAGACGTTGATAAATATCCTTAGCAATAACAACCTCAGGGGAAATAATAACATCAATTGGCATATGCGCTCTGCTAAACAGATTAGCCCATTCCGGTTGTAAATAAGCCTGCTCACGAATGCGGGCGATTTTCTTTGGAATACCAAATAAAGAATGCCCAATTTGACATGCTACCATATTAACTTCATCAGAATATGTTACCGCAACAATCATATCAGCTTCATTAGCACCGGCAGCGTTCATAATATCAGGATTAGATGCATACCCAACAATCCCGTTTACATCCAGATCATTATTAATCTGTGAAATAAGCTCCGGATTTTTATCAACTACCGTAACATCATTTTCTTCTTTTGCCAGATAAGCCGCAATATTATAGCCAACTTGACCAGCTCCACAAACAATAACGCGCATATTTTATGCCCTCTTCCGAATTTCGTTTTGAGTTTCATCAATACTGCTTATTTCTTTTTCATTATTCAAAATTTGTAATGACTTCAATTTTCTATGTAATGCAGATCTTTCCATCCCTATAAATTTAGCTGTTTTTGAAATATTACCGGAAAAACGGTTAACTTGAGATTCCAGATATTCTTTCTCAAACATTTCTCTAGCTTTGCGAAGGGAAAGCTCCATCATATGCATACTTATATTTTGAGAATCTCTTGTAGAAGAAACAATACAACCGTCACTATAGATTTCTGGTGGTAAATTTTCAGGAATAATTGGCATATTTTCTTTGTTACTATACATAATTAAAATCCATTCTATAACATTTCTTAATTGACGAACATTACCCGGCCAATAATAAGATTGCATAGCATTAAGAGCATCATCAGAAAAAGATCGTAAAGGAAGACCTGTTTGTTTGTTTAAAGATTTTAATATATAGCTGACAAGCGCAGGTATATCTTCTATATGTTCTCGTAATGAAGGGATATGAATAGGAACAACATTTAAACGATAATATAAATCCTTTCTGAATTTACCAGCTTCCATCATTTGTTCTAAATTTTTATTGGTTGAAGATAATATACGAACATCAACATCAATAATTTTATCATCCCCAACTTTCTGAAAATGCTGTTCTTGTAAAATACGAACAATTTTTCCTTGTGTTTCCAATGGCATATCAGCAACTTCATCTAAAAAAAGAGTGCCGCCATTTACTTGCTCTAATATCCCTGTTCTTTTGCTTCCACCAGCAATTATAGAACCAAATAGCTCTACCTCAAGATGTTCGGAAATTAGAGTCGCACAATTCAAAATCAAAAAAGGATTATTTTTTCTTTCTGAAAAATTATGTATAATGCGAGCTGCTACATTTTTACCGGCTCCGGCTTCTCCTGTGAGAAGAACACGGCTATTCGTTGATGCGGCACGTTCTATCACTTGTTTAAGCTGTTGAATTACAGAAGAATTACCAACAAAGTCTTGAGGAACATCTACTTTTTGCTTTAGCTCTTCATTTTCACGTCGCAATTGCGCTGTTTCTAAAGCGCGTTGGATCATCAATAGCAAACGATTAGACTTAAAAGGCTTTTCAATAAAATCATAAGCCCCCTGTTTAATAGAAGATACTGCCGTTTCAATTGTTCCATGACCACTAATCATAATAACAGGAATATAAGGATAGTCTTTTTTAATGCAGGAGAGAATTTCAAGCCCGTCATCCTCACTCCCTCGTAACCAAATATCAAGAATAACAAGGCTTGGCGGATGCTCTTTTATAAGATCATATGCACTAGAAGAATTAGAAGCTACGCTAACGCTATATCCTTCATCTTCCAAAATCCCTTTTATAAGATTTCGTATATCTTCTTCATCATCAACAATAAGAATATTAAAATTCATAAAGTTACCTTAAGCTGATTTCATCTGTTCTTCATATTCTTCATTATATGGAAAAACCAGAGCAATAGTTGCGCCATTAATATTTTTCCATCCTTTAATTGAACGTATCCACTTTGGAGTGTCCAATACAAGATGTCCCCTGTGATCTTCCATAATCTTTTTAACAATAGCAAGTCCCAAACCAGTACCTTTAGGTTTATGTGTAACGTATGGTTCACTGAGAAGAACAGGATTTTCATCTTTGGGAAGTCCAAGCCCGTTATCTGAAATCACAAGTACAATTTCATCATCTCCATATAGAGCTAGCACAAGATTAATCTGGCCTTTATTACCTTTTATTCCGTCTTTTTTATCTTGTTCAATTCTACATAATATTGAATCAATAGAATTTTGTAATAAATTATTAAGAGCTTGCCTAATTTGTTGTGAATCAAGCTGTGCATAAAATCTATTTTCATCAAAACCAATAAGATTAAATTTTATATTTGGATGAGCTTGACGATGTAAAAACAATGTTTCTTCAATCTGTTTACCTAAATCTTCATATATCATCACTGGCTCCGGCATACGCGCAAATGAAGAAAACTCATTAACCATGCGCCCAATATCACTTACATGCTTAATAATCGTATCAGTACATTTAGAAAAAGTTTCAGGATCATCTTTAATTTGTTTTAAATATTTATTTTTTAAACGTTCTGCAGATAGCTGAATAGGCGTTAATGGATTTTTTATCTCATGCGCAATACGTCTAGCAACATCAGCCCACGCTGCTTTTCTTTGAGCAAATTGCAAAGTAGTAATATCATCAAAAGTAATAATAGCGCCTGTATCCTTATCGCCAATTAATTCAATAGCAATACGAACAAGAAATGTTCGTCTGGTTTCTTCTGGTCTTTCAATAAGAATTTCTGCCTGAGTTATTTTATCTCTACGTGTATGAGCTTGCGCCAAAAGCCCTTTAAGCTCAGGAAGAAGCGTTTCAATCTTTAGACCAACGATATCCCGCTCTTCAGTACCAAGAAGCTTTATAGCTGAGTTATTGGCAAGATTAATCTTGTCATTTTCATTAACGCCAATAACACCGGAAGATACTCCCTCCAATACAGTTTCTGTAAAACGTCTCCGTCGATCGAGCTGTTTATTAGCAGTTATTAATTCATTTTGTTGTTCTTGTATTTGCTCGGTCATACGGTTAAAAGAATGAGCTAAATAATCAAACTCCTGAACAACCACATCCTCTTTTGGAACTCGCGCTGAGAGATCCCCCGCCCTAACACGATCTACAGTTGTAATTAATGTGATGATCGGTGAAACAAGCTGACGCGATAAAATAAGCCCAAACCATATAGCCACAAATAAAAGTACCAATCCGACAATTACAAAAATCATGGTAACTGTAATTTGCAATCCTAAATAATGAGCTTGAAGTTCTGCATAATCTTCTGAAGCCTGCCGAGTTGCCGTTACATGAGAAAGCACTTGCGGATCAACCATACGCCCAACATAAAGATAAGTATCAATCATATTGTTAAGCTTAACCAAAGCCCGCACTCTATCATCATTAGCACCCGTTGTAATAACAACATCGCCATCATCTGCATGACGAATTGCATATTGTGGAACGTCCTCAAATTCAAGACTGAATGTTAATCCGGAACGAGCAAGAATATTCCCTGAAGAATCAAAGACAATACCTTCGGAAAGATTTCTGAATAAAGCTTGCGTACGCATAACTTGCTCAAAAACCTTTTCATTTGAAATCAAATGCCTAGCCTGCCGGTTTAAATCATTAGCCATAGCTAATATATCAGCCTTAATTACCTGTTTATGCTCTTCAAGATATGCCTTTGCAACAACATGTGATTCACTAATAGCAGTTTGTACGCGCTGACTGAACCAAGTTTGAACGCCATAATGAAAAAAGAATAATGAAAATACAGTCATTATAATTGCAGGCGCTGCTGCTAAAATAGAAAAAATATAAACAAGACGCACATGAAGATGAGAACCGGCAAGATCGCGTTTTTTACCACTCCATAAAACTACAACACGTCTGGCAATTAACACCACAAGCATTAACAAAATAATAAAATCAACATTTAAAAGCCATATAACAGTGCTGGCATCATTTCCCAAAGGCGGAGTTTCAGTAAGTGCGGCATAAGTCGCAATTCCACTTATAATTGATGCAAGCACTAACAAAGCGGCAAAACGATTGCGCCATTTTCGAGAAAAACTAAGATGTTTTAACAATTTTATTTTAAAATATTTTTCTAACAATACAAATCACTAAGTTATTGATCTTTAATATGCAGAAGGTCTAATCTAGCTAAAATTATAAAACTTAACTACAAGACACATAATGTGTTTTACACATACTGTGATAAATTAGCAACAATGAGTGAATACAAAAAACAACAAAACTTCCATTTAATTATTGCTGCTGCTGGACGAGGGACTCGCTTCAGTGACACGCTTCCAAAGCAATATTTCAAGATCAATGACAAGACTATATTGCGCCACACTATAGACAACGCCTTGTTTTGGCCGGGATTAAAATCTCTGCATGTAATAATTAATCCCGATGATGCAAAACACTATCATGAAGCTGTTATGAACCTTGACTTACCTAATCCAATACATGGGGGAAAAGAAAGAAGTGATAGTATAAACAATGCATTAAATAATATTTCTAATATAGCAAATGATGAAATAATTTTGATCCATGATGCAGCACGACCATTTGTCTCTTTTACTGATATACAAAAATTACTACAATCATTACAAAACAATCGAGCTGCAAGCCTTGCCCATCCTGTTTTTGATACTTTACGTCATGCAAAAGACTCAATAGCCGGTGATATTATTGATCGTAACGGATTATGGGCTCTACAAACGCCACAAGCCTTTCGCTATGCAGATATCAAGGCTGCTCACATGAAATCACAATACAATCAGGAATATACGGATGATACGAGCCTTGTAAGCGCTATAGGTATTGATGTTGCGCTCGTTGAAGGAAAACGCTCTAATATTAAAATCACAACACAAGATGATATTAAAATGGCAAAAGCTCTACTAACAAAACAAACGCAAACACAAGTTGGTCTTGGCTTTGATGTTCATGCTTTTGATAAAGAAAAAACTGATAAACCACTTATTCTTTGCGGAATAAAAGTAGATCATACTCATTCGCTCGATGGTCATTCTGATGCAGATGTAGGCTTACACGCAATTACAGATGCATTGTTTGGTGCATTAGCTGAAGGAGATATAGGACAACATTTTCCTCCTTCTGATAATCAATATAAAGATATGGATAGTGCTGTTTTTTTGCAAAAAGCATCCAGTATTCTAAAAGAAAAAAATGGCGATATTCAAAATATTGACCTTACATTAATTTGTGAACTTCCAAAAATA
>JAGLMC010000084.1 GCA_023140215.1 Alphaproteobacteria bacterium | reverse complement strand
AAAAATGACAAAAATCACTTTTATTTCCGGCTGTGATTCTAATTATTATCCTCTTCTTAGAGAATGGTTACATTCTGTACAACGTCATCCTGAATCTAAATCTATTGATATTAATATTCTTGATGCAGGTCTTTCAGATGAACAAAAAATAGAGCTTAAACCTCTTGTAACAAAAATAATAAATCCTGATTGGCCTTGCGATATTCCAACACATAAAATACGCGGAAGAGACTTTTTAAAAGCTTGTGTTTGCCGTCCGTTTTTACCTAAAATATTTCCCGGTTATGATATATATTTCTGGATGGATGCTGATACATGGATTCAAAATTGGCACGGAATAGAGCTATTTTTAAAAGGCGCAAATAAAAAAGCCATAACACTAACCGCGCAAGTTGATCGTGCATATCCAAGGGGTGGGGCTAGAATAAAATGGCTTGGATCTTTACCATGGAAAGTTCGTGGTTTTTATTATTCTAATGCTATAAAGCCATTCGGTTTTAAAACAGCTAAAGCACTCCTGCCCTATCATGTATTACTTGCAGGAGCTTTTGCTTTGCATAAAGATGCGCCACACTGGGAACGATGGCAGAAACTCGTTATTCAAACAATAAATAAAGGTAAAATATTTACCGCAGAACAGATGAGCTTAGGTATCATGACCTATCTTGAGGGCTATTCATATGAAATCTTACCAGCTTGGACGCATTGGCTTTGCGAATTTAAACCACTATGGGATGATAATCGAAAGATATTTGTTGAAAAATATTTACCGCACAATGAACTAGGCATTCTTCACATATCAGGATTTGATAAAATGCGGCTTAACAGAACGGTTACAACAGAATTTAAAACCACAGATGGAAATATAATAAACTACAGCTACCGATATCCTTATTTTGACGGTGAGGCAAAAAAAGAAACAAATTCACTGCCACTTTCCAACTAATCATAAAGTTCTTTAGCTCGTATTTCAAAAGCTGTAACCATGCGTCTTACTATTTCACTAAAGAAAACCCCCATAAGCCTTTGAAAAAACCTGTTTTTAAACTCGAACTCTACGTAAAAATCTACTATACATGAACCATCTGGCTCAGAAATGAACCTCCAATGATTTGAAAGATATTTCATTGGCCCTTTCAAATATTCAACATGAACATGCTCAGAATTTTTTAAAGTTACCTTTGAGCTAAATCTTTCTCGAATCATTTTATAACCAATAACGAGATCAGCATAAAAAACATTCTCCTCTTGCTTTGTAATACGGCTTTCCACACACCACGGTAAAAATTCCGGATATTTATCAACTGCTATTACCAAATTAAATAATTGCTCAGAAGTATAAGAAAGCCTTCGTTTTTCAGAATACACAGGCATTAAAAACTACTCATCAGTTTGTTTAGCAAATGCCTTATCACGTGTAGCTTTAAGTTTTTTAAAATCTTCCTCAGCATGATAAGAAGAGCGTGTCAAAGGCGTAGCAGAAACCATCAAAAAGCCCTTATTTTTAGCCCTTCTTGTCAAAGTTTCAAATTCTTCAGGCGTCCACCATTTTTGAACAGGAGCATGTTTTGGTGTTGGCTGAAGATATTGTCCAATAGTAAGAAAATCAACGCCTGCAACACGCATATCATCCATAACTTGAAATATTTCTTCCGCACTTTCCCCAAGACCAACCATCAAGCCGGATTTAGTAAATTGATATGGATCACGTTCTTTAACACGCTCAAGCAAACGCAAAGATCTATAATATCGTCCTCCAGAACGTATGCTGGGATAAAGACGCGGCACAGTTTCAAGATTATGGTTAAAAACATCCGGACGTGCATTTATCACATGATCCCAATTATCAAAATTTCCACGAAAATCACCCGGTAAAATCTCAATCGAAGTATCCGGACTTTTCTTACGAATAGCTAGAATAGTTTGCACAAAATGATC
>JAGLMC010000083.1 GCA_023140215.1 Alphaproteobacteria bacterium | reverse complement strand
TCAAGCCTGTCAAGAGGATCAGGTCTACCCGTAGCAATATTGCAAAATGCACAAGCACGCGTACATACTTCTCCCATAATCATGAAAGTGGCCTGCTTTTGCTTCCAACATTCACCAATATTAGGGCACTCTGCTTCCTCACAAACAGTTGTAAGATTTGATTTACGCATCAATTTACGTATTTCCTCATAATTCTTACCTTGCGGAGCAGGTACACGAATCCATTCCGGTTTTCTACCGGAAGGTCTATCAGGATTCTTTTGTTTTTCCGGATGTCGCTTAGCTTTGTCTAATAATTCAGGATTATAAGTCATAATTACTTTACTATACTAAAAGTGAATGGCTTTACCATATGAATCAAGAACACTTTCATGCATCATCTCGCTCAAAGTTGGATGTGGGAATATTGTATGCATAAAATCAATCTCTGTAGCTTCCATAGTTTTACCAATAACATATCCTTGAATCATTTCAGTAACTTCCGTACCGATCATATGAGCACCAAGCAATTCACCTGTTTTTTCATCAAAAATTGTTTTAACAAGCCCATCAGTCTCACCAAGAGCAACAGCTTTACCATTAGCCATAAATGGAAAACGCCCGACTTTAATCTTATAGCCTTGTTCTTTAGCTGCCTTTTCGCTCAATCCAACAGAAGCCACTTGCGGCATACAATACGTACAGCCGGGAATATTGGCTTTATTTATTGGATGAGGGTGTACGTCTTTCTGCCCAAATGATTCTACAGCAATTTTCTCAACACAAAGAACACCTTCATGAGACGCCTTATGAGCCAACCATGGCGGAGCAGTTACATCCCCAATTGCATAAACATTAGGTTCATCAGTTTGCATCCATTCATTAGTTACAATATGACCGCGATCAATTTTAACCTTTGTATTCTCAAGTCCTGCATTTTCAGTATTTCCAACAATACCAACTGCCATAATCACGCGATCAACAATAATAATCTCACTTTTACCATTGGAATCTTTAACTGTGACATTAACATTTGTTTTAGATTTATCTAACTTTGTTACTTGTGCCCCGGTCATGATTTTCATACCACGCTTTTTAAAAGCTTTATGAGCTAGTGTGGAAATTTCCTCATCCTCAACAGGAAGCACACGATCCATAACCTCTACAACCGTAACATCTACACCCATATTATGATAAAAACTTGCAAATTCAATTCCAATAGCCCCTGAACCAACAATCAGCAAAGATTTAGGCATTTTATCCGGTGTCATAGCTTCTTTATATGTCCAGACAAGCTTCCCATCAGGCTCTAGTCCCGGTAATTCACGCGCTCTTGCACCAGTTGCAACGATAATATGCTTGGCTGACAGTTCATCAACTTTCTTACCGTCTTTCTCAACAAGAACCTTTCCTTGCCCTTGTAATTTTCCCCAACCATCAATAACCGTCACCTTATTTTTCTTAAGCAAATGAGAAATCCCACCGGAAAGCTGTCTTGAAATTTTACGCGAACGAGCAACAATTTTATTAATATCAAAAGATACATCTTTAACTTCAATACCAAAATCACCAGCATGACTTATAAGGTGATATATCTCACTACTTCTTAAAAGCGCTTTCGTCGGAATACATCCCCAGTTTAAACAAATACCACCAAGGTGCTGAGCTTCAACAACAGCAACTTTCATCCCAAGCTGCGAAGCTCGTATAGCAGCAACATAACCACCGGGACCGCCGCCAATAATAATAATATCAAAATTCTTATTCATTTCTTTTCTCCAAATACATCATTAAAAAATTGTTCAACATGATGAATCTCCTCAGCCCGCAAAGGTTCTTCTGGAAATTTACCAAAAGCACTATCAGGGCCAAAAAGAAGCATAGGCTTTTTATAATAAAGACCTAAAGACACCTCATTTTTAGTCCCATGAGAACCGGGAAGAATAACAAGCGCATTAGCAGTCATAACATTCACCAAATTACGACTAAAGGGCATAATATCACTTTCAGCCTTAATACTAAGCGGTGTTATCATTGGAATCTCAATATAAGAATTTGGATAATCCTCTTCATTCAACTTTTGTCCTATATAATCAACAGCCGGTAAAATACCAATTGTCACACCTTTACGATCCTCAACTTCTGTAAAAGATCGAGCAACGGCAGACATAACGCCATCACCAGCTCCAGTTAACAGATTAAACCCACGCTGTGCAAGTAAAGTTCCCAAAGGTACAGAATATTCTTTCCATTCTTTCTCATGAGAACCCATAACACCAACAATAGGATATCTATTAATCATAATGCTCTCCTAAACAAGCATACTGACAGGGTTTTCAATATATTGCTTAAATATCTTTAGCCATTCCGCTCCAATAGCGCCATCAACTGTACGGTGATCTGTTGATAAAGTACAACTCATGATCGTTTTAATTTTTATTTCACCATTTTCCACCACCGGACGCTGTTCCCCTGCTCCAATAGCCAAAATACAACCCTGCGGTGGATTAATAATAGCTGCAAATTCTTTAACACCAAACATACCAAGGTTAGAAATTGTAAATGATCCACCTTGAAATTCCTCCGGTTGCAACTTTCCTTCTCGAGCCTTTCCTGCCAACGCCTTAACCTCATCGGAAATCTCACGCATCCCTTTAGTTTCAGCAGATTTAACAATCGGAGTAATTAAACCGTTTGGCGTTGATACAGCTACAGAAACATCAGCCGTTAAATATTGATGAACCGCCTCATCTGTCCATGAAACATTTGCAGCGGGATATGCTTTAAGCGCCATAGCAGTAGCCTTAACGATAAAATCATTTACAGATAGCTTATATTCTCCATTAGCTCGTTCATTAATATCTTTACGAGCATCAAGCAAATTATTTAGCTGACAATCAACAGTCAAATAAAAATGCGGAATAGTCGTTGTAGATTCAAGCAATCGCTGTGCAGTAACCTTCTTAATATTATTATTGGGAATTTCTATATAAGTCTGTCCAAATTGATTAACTTTTGTATCAACAGGAATATCAACATTTGCTACAATAGTATTTACTATTTCTGAAGCAGAACCAACATTGGCATTTTCAACATCAGCCTTAATAATCCGTCCTTTAGGCCCTGAACCCTTAATAGACGAAAGGTCTAGCCCCTTATCAGCAGCAATGCGTTTAGCAAGTGGTGATGCAAAAATACGTTCACTATCAGCACTTTTTTGAACCTGACCTATGTCATTTTGAATATTGACATTAGGGCTTTTATTTAAAGAAGGTACATCATCGGCTTTAGATGTTTTATTATCAACCGAGACTTTACAGGAAATCATATCATCCGTGATATCATCAACGTTTTCTCCATCATCAAGAAGAACAGCAATTACATCATTCACAGGTACATTTTCAGTACCGGCTTGCACAATAATCTTGCCTAAAACACCATCATCAACAGCTTCAACCTCCATCGTAGCCTTATCAGTCTCAATTTCAGCGATTACATCTCCGGCCTCAATAGTATCTCCCACAGACTTTAACCATTTAGCTAAAGTCCCGTCAGTCATAGTTGGCGATAACGCCGGCATTGTTATTTTAATTGGCATAGCAAACCTTTTTTACAGCATTAATAATTTCATCAATTTGTGGCAAGGCAAGAGCCTCTAAATTACCGGCATATGGCATAGGAACATCAGCAGAACTTACACGCACCAAAGGAGCATCAAGATAATCAAAAGCATGTTCTCCAATAAGCGCTGCAATTTCAGCGCCAATTCCAGCAAATGCCCACCCTTCTTCAGCCGTCACAATACGATTGGTCTTTTTAACACTCTCAATAATAGTATGACGATCTAATGGACGAATACTACGTAAATTAATAACTTCCGCATCAATCCCCTGTTCAGCCAGCTTTTCAGCAGCCTCAAGAGCTTTTCCAACCATAATGGAAAAAGATACAATCGTAACATCAGAACCGATACGCTCTATTTTAGCCCTTCCTAACGGCACAACATAATTTTCATCTGTTGGCACATCAAAGCTTTGCCCATAAAGAATTTCATTTTCAAGGAAAACAACGGGATTTGGATCACGAATAGCAGCCTTCATCAACCCCTTAGCATCTGACGCTGACCACGGTGAAACAACCTTAAGACCGGGAATATGCCCATACCAGCTAGCATAACATTGTGAATGTTGAGCCCCGACACGTGAAGCTGCTCCATTTGCACCACGAAAAACAATAGGACAACCAAGCTTCCCACCAGCCATATAAAGCGTTTTAGCTGCTGAATTAATAATATGATCCATAGCCTGCATTGCAAAATTGAAGGTCATAAATTCAACAATAGGGCGTAAACCATTCATAGCCGATCCAACGGCCATTCCTGTAAAACCATGCTCTGTAATAGGCGTATCAATCACTCGATCCGCACCAAACTCATCAAGCAATCCTTGAGAAACTTTGTAAGCTCCCTGATACTCGGCAACTTCTTCTCCCATTAAATATATATTTTTATCACGGCGCATTTCTTCAGCCATAGCATCACGTAAAGCTTCTCGAACACTCAATGTTTTTGTATCTGTAAAAAAAGACGCTTCATCAAATTCAACAGGCTCAAGCACTTTTCCTTGAGCATAAAGAATATCACGATTTTCTATAAACGCACCTTTAGGCTGATCTGATATTGACCCGGATTGAACCACAGATGAACCGGAAACATCATTTTTACTATCAGGTAAATTAACAGCATCCGGCAATGAATTAGATACATCACTACCAATATCATCAACGCTCTCTCCATCATCAAGCAAAACAGCAATAACATCATTTACAGGCACATTTACAGTACCGGCTTGCACAATAATCTTGCCCAAAATACCATCATCAACAGCCTCGACCTCCATCGTAGCCTTATCAGTCTCGATCTCGGCAATCACGTCACCGGCCTCTACACCATCACCTTCCTTTTTAATCCACTTAACAAGATTTCCTTCTGTCATTGTCGGTGATAATGCGGGCATTAAAATTTGTATGCTCATTTTTCAACCTCCAATAATACATCTGTCCAGAGTTCAAAATCCTCAGGCTCAGGTGAATCTTGCGCAAACTGTGCAGCTTCATTTACAATTGCTTTTATTTCTTTATCAATCAACTTAATATCCTCTTCTGAAACACCACCATCTTTCAGCATTTTTTCTTTCACATTGGCAATAGGGTCACGCTCATCTTTTACAGCTTTCACCTCTTCCTTGGTACGATATTTTGCAGGATCGGACATAGAGTGCCCACGATAACGATATGTCATAACCTCAAGAATATAAGGGCCATTACCGGAACGTATATAATCAAGAGC
>JAGLMC010000082.1 GCA_023140215.1 Alphaproteobacteria bacterium | reverse complement strand
CCCTTTTTACACATCCGGATGAAGTTCCAAAAAAACTCACTAGAAATGCCGGTGGTACATGGACATTGAGTGATTGGGTGTTTTTTACAGATAATAATATTATTGAGCAGCCGTATTTCAAATTTGCAAATAGTGACGTAACACTTACACCTAGCGGAACAACGGGTAGTATTACGTTAACCTCTTCAGATAATATATTTGAATCCGGACACGAGGGCACACGCCTCAGAGTAGGCGGTAAGGAAGTTGAAATCACAGATTTTGATTCAGCAACCGTAGTTACAGTTGATGTGATTGAAACACTTACTGACACAAATGCTACGATTGACTGGCATGAGCAGGCTTTTAGTGCTGTACGGGGATATCCAATTACTGTGGCTTTTCATCAGGATCGTTTGGTAATTGGCGGTAGTCGGGATATGCCTAATCGCCTATGGTTTTCTAAATCAGGTGATTTATTTAACTTTGATCTTGGAGAAGGTCTAGACGATGAATCCATCGAGTTTGCTATTTTATCAGATCAGGTTAATGCAATTCGCGGGATTTTCTCAGGACGGCATTTGCAGGTTTTTACAAGTGGTGCGGAATGGATGGTAACGGGTGATCCATTGACACCTGTCAGTGTGCAAATCCGCAGACAAACACGTATTGGCTCAGTGATTGACCGCTACATTCCTCCGATAACAGTTGATGGCGCAACATTTTATATTGCACGTAACGGGAATGAGCTTCATGAATTTCTTTATACTGATATTGAGCAAGCATATCAGTCAAAAGATTTGGCTTTGTTATCTCGTCATGTTGTTGAAAATCCTATTGATCAGGATTATGACCAGAAAAAGCGTTTGCTTTATGTTGTTCGTGCAGATGGTAATTTTGCAGCTCTGACAGTGTTTCGCTCTGAGCAAGTTTCAGCTTGGACGCTGCATGAAACTGATGGAACAGTAAAGTCAGTCAGCGTTGTAGGTGATGATGTATTTTTGTTGATAGAACGTAATGGATCACATGTAATTGAGCAGTTTGATGACATGCTTAATCTGGATTCAGCTTTGACAGGAATATCTGCAACGCCAACGAGTGAGTGGTCAGGACTGGATCATCTGGAAGGTAAAACAGTCTCAGTTGTAGCTGATGGACATGTTCAGTCAGATAAAACCGTTATTGATGGAGCTGTAACTATAGATGAAGCTGCAATCTCTGTAGAGATCGGTTTGTCATATACACATAAGATTGAGCCTTTACCGCCTAGCGCGGTTGGTAGTGCCGGAGGAGGGCGTAAAATCAGGCTCATTGAAGCTATATTTAGAGTGCAGGACACAGCAGCACTTAAACTGGATGTAGGGCGCGGGATTAATGATATCGCGTTGCGCCAGTTTGGTGAATATCCGATTTTGGATGAACCACCACCGAAAGTCAGCGGTGATATTCGTGTACGTGCTTTGGGTTGGCAAAAGGATGGAACATCACCTTTATGGCGAATTGAGCAGGAAGTGCCTCTTCCATTCACACTCTTATCCGTTAGCGCGGAAATTAAAGTTAACGATTAATCAGAAAGGAAATAATCATGGGATCAATAAATCCACTTGGCCTTATAAGCATTGGTAGTAGTCTTGGGCTTATACCGGGAGCTATAAGTACAGCCGTTCAGGTCGCTTCACAGGTTGGAGCATTGCCAAATAAACAGCAAGAGAGCCGTAAAAGTGAACAAAGTTTAGCTTTACAACAATTACAGGAACGGCAAGGGCTACAACAAAAACAACTTGAAGCTGATTCATCGCTGGAACGTGAACGCATCGCCGTGACAACTGATGCAGCTAATGATGAACGACGTGCTGCATTGCGTAGAGCTGTAGCTCGGCAGCGCGCACGTTTTGGAGCAAGCGGAATAGGAAATTCCGGAGGAGGTTCTTCAGAAGCCGTCTTACTTGGTTTGTTTGAAGAAAGCGATGATGATCTGGCCAGTCGTGAGCGTCTTGATAAGCTACGGAATCAAGCTCTGGATTTGAATGTAGGGCAAAATAAAAGCTTGAATGTTCTTCAGAGATCCCAGTTACAGCAACGCCAGAAATTTGAGCGCGAAGTGAGCAGCTTTTTTTAATACAAATTATTATAATTATAAGGAATAATTTTTATGTCAGAACATATAAAAGTGCCGGATGTAGAGCCGATTGTGCTTTACGCAGCTAATGGCACTCAAACTATTTTTAGCTATCCGTTTCCAATTTTCGCTAGTGAAGATTTGAAAGTTTATCTGGATGGCGCGGAACAAGTCAGCGGTTTTATTATAGAAGGCGCAGGTAATACAAATGGCGGAGATGTTACATTTGATAATGCGCCTGAAAATGGAGTTATAGTAACTCTGGAACGGGAGCTTACTATAGAGCGTGTAACGGATTTCCTTGAAGGAGGAGATTTCTCAGCGCAATCAATTAATAATGAGCTGGATTATCTGATAGCTGCAATTCAACAGGTTAGCCGTGAAAATGACGTGATGCTAAAATACAGCGATCATGAAATGCCCGGAAATGTAGAATTGCCGGATAGTGTCCAGCGTGCAAATAAAGCACTTGGATTTGATGGTAGCGGTAATCCGATTGCAGTTTCCTTAGAAGGCTCGATGGCACAACCGGATTTTACAGCAAGCGGTACGGGTTTTGTTACGCGCACTTCAACAGATAAGTTTTCAGATGTGGTGTCTATTAAGGACTTTGGCGCTGTTGGAGATGGTTTGAATGATGATACTTTAGCTATTCAACAGGCCTTGGCCGCACATGATTCTGTTCAAATACCAAACGGATCGTATCTGACAACAAGCACGATAGAGTTACTTTCTGGAAAATCTATTATTGGCCTTGGCCAAGACAGTATTATCAAATGCCAGAGTGATAGCTTTAATGCAATCGAGGTAAATGGAAAAAATACATTTATTCACAATTTACGCATTGAAAATGGCGATATCGGTATAAAGCTCTATGGAAAAGATAGTGAATGTACGCAAAATATTGTCAGTGACGTGCAGATTATAGGTACAAAAACAGGCATTCAGCTAGATGGCTATACTGATAGCGCCAAGCCTTGCTACTGGAATAATTTCAGCCGGATTTTAATTGAACAACCATTAACTCACGGAATGCATTTTACTAAAAGCGGTGCCGGTGATACTCCAAATGCTAATAAATGTCATATGGTGCGGGTTTATTCCAAAGGAGCAAGTACAACGGGCAGTGGTTTTTATGTAGAATATGGCGCGAATGCGAATACTTTTATAGATTGTGAAGCTAATGTTAACGGCTCTACGGCGGATAGTTGTTTTCGCATCGGTTCTAATGCTAACAAGACTATGCTTGTTAATCTTTATACGGAATCTACGAATGTAGTGCCTAATGTGAAGCTTGATGCGGGAAGCGTTGAAACTTCCATTCTTAATCTTCATGCGCAAAGCAACGGTGTTGCAATTTATGATCTTTCCGGCGGGGAGTATGATGCATATAATGCGGGATATCCGGAGAAAAATTCGCTACGCAAAACGGTTGTGAGTGATCTTAAAGCAACGCTAATGCGTTATGATACCGAGTTTATAGATACAGCCGGTAAAACCTCAATTGATTTTTCTCATTCTGTGCATATCGTAAATGCTACAAATGGAGCAATAGAGATTGAATTGCCTGATGCCTCAACAGCTATTGGTGTGGTTGTAACAGTGAAGAAGGTCGATAATACGGGCAATATTGTTACCATTACAGAAGATGGAGGGTTAGGGCCTGATGGTAAAGATATTCAGCTTGGCGGGCTAAATGATTATGCGACAATGCTTTCCAACGGGGCTAATTGGTATATTACGGCCTCTAATCGCCTGTCTGGAAATACGCGCTTTGCTGATACCAGCGGCACTTATGATATTGATATGGCGGTGGATACGTACCTGCTTTCCAGCTTTGGAGGAGCTTTAATTGCGCGTCTTCCTCCGGCTAATGCGACTAAAGCTATAGGGCGCACTGTCACTATCAAGAAAACAGATAGCTCTTCTAATAATGTCACTGTGACTGAACAAGGAGGCAATGGCGCAGATCAATCAAGTCAGATTCTATCAAGCCAGTATGCAGCCATTACGGTAGTTTCTAACGGTAGTCAGTGGTACATAATTTCTAAATACCCATAAATTTTATCAATTTCGGGGGGCAGTAACTTTTTTATTAAAAGCGACTGTCCCTTTTTTATATATAGGAAACCATGAATGGAAAATCTTACAAAACGCATAAGCATGCGCATTGCTCAATTTCTTAACAGTGCGACTGCTGCGGTAGTGTATTCGTATGAGCGTTATTTAAGTAGCGACCTACCGGAAACTCTCGAAGAAGATCCGAAAAATCCATCTGAATTTAAAGCATTTCACGATGCAGGAAAATCTGCGGCTTCACATTTGGAGTCATTGTTAAAGCTTGTAAAAGCAACAGAGGATAATAGCGACCAGCAAAAATTCACAGAAGAAAAAACTGCACAAATATTAAAAGGGAAGCTCGAAAATGTAGATAAAGAAATTAACGAGCATAAAGGACGTGAGGAATGATTTTAGAAAGTCAAAATGAATCAGATGAATTTAATATTACAGAATGTGATTTCAAGCGTTTTATTGTATTTTGGAATCAGGAAATGGGATTGCGCACTCCTGATGTGCATTTTAAAATGGCCGTATGGTTGGAGCGTGCATGGATTAGTGGTCAAAAACATATGTTGATGATGGCTTTTCGATCTTGCGGAAAAAGTACAATAGCCGGACTTTTTGCAGCTTGGCTTTTATATAGAACTCCGGATTTGCGCATTCTTGTTTTAGCGGCAGATTATACATTGGCAAAAAAGATGGTTCGTAATGTTAAGCGCATTATTGAGCGTCATCCGCTTACAACAAAAATGAAACCCGATAGAGCCGATCAATGGGCATCTGACCGTTTTACAGTTAAACGCAATTTTATATTGCGTGATCCGTCAATGATGGCTAAGGGAGTGACTTCTAATGTAACGGGCAGTCGGGCTGATATAGTTATTTGTGATGATGTTGAAGTTCCAAATACATGTGATACACCTGAAAAACGTGAAGAGCTGCGCAGACGACTTGGCGAGATTGAATATGTTCTGGCAGATGGAAACGGCACTCAGCTTTATATAGGCACACCACATAATTATTACACGATTTATGCTGATAAGCCCCGTATGGAAATTGGTGAGGAGCAAGCATTTTTACATGAATTTCATCGTTTTAAAATGCCTTTGCTTGATGATTGTGGAAAAATTGTTTGGCCGGAGCGTTATTGTATAGCTGATATTGAGCGTATGAAACGCCAGAGTGGGCCAAATAAGTTTGCATCTCAAATGATGCTGAAACCCGTTAATATTGCTGAAGGCCGTTTGGATGCATCAAAGATACAGATATATAAGCATGAGCTGAATTACAGCAAGGAATTGCAAACGCTCTTTTTAGGTAAGACTAAACTGGTGAGTGCAAGTGCTTGGTGGGATCCGGCCTTTGGTTCTCTTAAGGGTGACGGGAGCGTATTGGCTGTATTATTTGCCGATAAGCATGGAAACGCTTATTTGCACCGTTTGGAATATATTCGGCAAAAGGGTAATGATGATGCTGATGAAGCAAGCGCACAATGTCGCATAATTGCTGAAATTGCTAAAGAGCTAATGCTGCCTTCTATTACTTTGGAGAGTAATGGAATTGGTAAGTTTCTGCCTTCTATTTTGCGTAATGAATTGGCGAAAGCTAAAGCTCCATGCAGTGTTCAAGAGTTTCACAATTCTCGCCCCAAGGATTTGAGAATATTAGAGGCATTTGATGCTGTTCTCGCATCGCGCAGGCTTTTTATACATAAATCTGTGTTGCAAACTCCGTTCATGATTGAAATGCGCGAGTGGCGACCAAGTTCTTCACGTGGTCATGATGATGGTCTGGACGCTGTAGCCGGAGCTTTGTCACAGCAATCTGTGCGTATTGAGCATATTTATGGCTCTGGCAGTCATAATTGGATGAAAGGCTCAGCTACGCATAAGGCTAAAACTAATTTTGATATTTAAAAGGATATTTTATGAATTTATTTTCACAAGATTTTGTCTGGTGGATCACAGTGATTGATTTGCCTGCAATGGCTGGCCTTTTTTGGCTGATCTGGCGTACACGTCAGGATTCACAAAACGCGGTAGATCATTTGCAAGTTATGCTTGATCGCCGTTCTGAGCAATTTAGAGATGCTCTTAGTGGCTTTAAACTTGAGGTGGCTAAGACATATGCATCTCATACAGATTTACGTGATTTGGAGACTCGGCTGGTAAATCATTTGCTGCGTATTGAATCAAAGCTGGATGTAACTGCTCTCAAGGCTGAGGCAGTTAAGGCTAAAATTGACTCTTAATTTTCTTAAGAAAATAAAAAGGAAAAAATAATGAAAAAACCAAAGTTAATAGCTTTGGACAGTATTTTGCTGTCCGAGGATAAAGATTCAGCTATGTTTTATAGTGAGCTGGAAATTGATACTCTTGCCCGTACATTATGGGGTGAGGCTCGTGGTGAGGGTACACAAGGCATGGAAGCTGTTGCCAGCACAATTCTTAACCGTGTTAAAGTTGCACAGGAGGAAGGTAAATTCTGGTGGGGAAATAATATTATTCAGATATGTCAAAAGCCTTATCAGTTTTCATGTTGGAATCGTTCTGATCCGAATTTTAGAAAGCTGCAATTTGTAGATGAAAATGATTTATATTTTGCTACTGCCAAGCGAATTGCAAGCCGCGCTGTTATTGATTATTTAGAAGATAAAACATGCGGAGCAACTCATTATCACGCAGCAGGGATAATGCCTTATTGGGCAAGGGGAGAGCAACCTACAGTTATTATTGGCAGCCATATTTTTTATAATCTTATTTAATTATTTATGAAAGGAAAATGCGATCATGATTTCCGCATTATTAGCCCGTATCGGGCTACCGATTTTAACATCTATATTAGCTGAGAGTTTGGGAGCTATTGATACGCCTGTGACAAAGGGAGCATCCAAGGCTCTTGAAAAAGTTAATGAAGCTATTAAAAGCGGGCAAATCAGTCAAGAGCAAATGATAGAGGCAAATCGTCACGCAGAGGAAATGGCTGAAATGAAGTTTAGAGAAAATTCTTTAAGTCTTTCGGAAATTAATAAATCTTTGCGTGAGGAAATTGTATCTAAAGATAAATACGTTCGTAGAATGCGACCTACTTTTGGTTATCTTATGGCTTTTACATGGGCTGCACAAATGTTTGGAATTGCGTATGTTATTGTTTTCGATACGGCAAGAGCCGGAAGTGTGATGGCTGCTATGGGTTCATTAAGCGCTATTTGGGCTGTTGGTCTTTCCGTACTTGGTATTTATGTTTATAAGCGAAGTGAGGATAAAAAGTTGAATAATAAAGATGTGATTTTTTGGAATAAATTTTAGATTGTTTGGAAAGTCGAATGGATTATGTTCATAAAACACGCTATAATGGGTAGATGAGGTATGTTCTACAGCTTTTTACTTTTTTGCTTATTTCCTGTCAGTTTTCGGTTCAGGCGCAAGGGAGTGGCTCATTTGGTAGTTCTCCGACATTAAGCGTACGTTCTGAGAATTTATTGCCTCCGATAGATCCTTTATTTCCTCCTGTTACTTATTTAAAGAAAATCCCATCTAAAACTCTTCAACATCGAATTGAGAGTCTGGTGCATGGCATTACTATGGATACTCCACCGGAATATGATTATTATGGGTATGAAATAAGACGTTATATGGCTAGCGTTGGAAACATTAATATTTTTGATAATAAGAAAGCAATAAATGGGCAGATCAGTAATATTGAAAATGCTTTTATTGTAATGCGTTATTGGCGTGAGGATTTGGATAAAAATATCAAAGAGATAGAACATATAATAAATGAAGAGAACAAATCTTCAAGTGAGCGCTCACATTTTAGATATAAGAAAAGCGTAGTTTCGGCCTTTATGATCGAGTGTCAACAATGGCTTTATCATAATAAAATATGGCTTGAATATTTAATCGAGATTGATGGAGAATATCGTTTTTATGATCCTGAATTTTCTTTTGATAATGCTAAACAAAAGAAAAAATTTATTGCGCTTTATAATGTTAAAGAAGCTGCGCGTGCTGAAATAAATCAATATATGCCTTTTAGAATGATGATTTATTGATTTTGTGCTGCCTTAATTGTATTTTTCAATAAGCAGGTAATAGTCATTGGCCCGACACCACCGGGAACCGGAGTAATAGCACCGGCAGATTCTATAGCTTCTTTATAATCAACATCACCGCAGAGTTTACCATCTTCTTGACGGTTAATACCGACATCAATAACAATCGCACCGGGCTTAATCCAGCTTTTCTTCACCATTTTTGGTTGACCGACAGCAGCAATAAGAATATCGGCTTGCTGGCAAACATGTTCCAGATCTTTTGTTTTGGAATGAGCTTGTGTAACAGTGCAATTTTCAGCTAGAAGAAGCTGCGCCATTGGTTTTCCAAACAGTATGGAACGGCCAATAATAACAGCATTTAGTCCGGTTAAATCATATCTGATAGATTGAATGAGTATTAGTGCGCCTTGTGGTGTGCAAGGAACAAGGCCGTCAATTCCGGTTACAAGAGCTCCAATATTTTTAAATGTTAAACCGTCAACATCTTTTTTCGGGTTAATCATCTGGATAAGTGCATTTGAATCAAGGTGTCTGGGAACAGGAAGCTGTAATAAAATACCGTGTATATCAGGATTATCATTGAAAGCTTTGATTTCTGCGGCGACTTCTTCTTGAGTTGCTTTTTTTGGAAGACGAGCTTCCATGCTTTTGATACCCGCTTTTTCACAGGCTTTAATTTTATTTCTTACATAGATTTGAGAGGCAGGATTTTCTCCTACTAAAATTACAGCAAGGCCGGGTTTAGTCTTCATTTTTTTGACTGTTAGTGATAGCTCGTTTTGAATTTCGGCAGCTATAATCTTTCCGTCAATAATTATTGCAGTTGTCATGTTTGTTGAGACTTTTTCATTGTTCATTCAAATTGTTTTATACGTTATATGATGAGATGTATAAGGAGAGTATGTATAATACTTAATCCCAGAATAACAATAAGAGGTGTTATGTCAAGACCGCCAATGGGTGGTATATATTTCTGCAATGGTTTATAAACGGGATCCGTTAGCTTTTTTAAAAGAGCAATCAGATTTTGAGCTTTTTGATTTCCGGCATTGATAACATCAAAAGCAACGAGCCAACTCACAGCAACCTGAATAATAATAATCCAGATGCAAATTTG
>JAGLMC010000081.1 GCA_023140215.1 Alphaproteobacteria bacterium | reverse complement strand
TCTTCTTTTTTGAAATAATACAATAGCTCAGCATGCAACAGGCTCTATGTCAGTGCTGCTTTTTCACGTAAAAACTTTGCAATCTTAATCGGATGGTTAATTGTTTTCACTGGCGTTGTTTCCGCTGCGGCTCTGGCAAATGCAACGGCGGGGTTTATGCAAGATTTTGTGGATTTTCCTAAACTACCCGTAACCGCAGCAATTGTACTTGTTATGGGCGTTATTGTGGCCTGGGGCATTACAGAGTCTGTGGCGCTGATCACGATCATTACGATTATAGAAATTGTTGCATGATGGTTTCTCCTGTTTGGAAAAATCCGCTCCTGAAAAAAAGGTTAAAAAAACCTGTTACAAGAATGATTTTCTTCTTGCATCGCTTCCGATTTTGCGTGATGCTTCAGGTGTTGACGCTAATGCACCGCATTTAAGATTTTAAAGACCCGCTTCTAGCGGGTTTTTACTTGTCTGGGGTTTTAAATCTCCTAAAATTGATCTACATAAAGAGCCTTTTTGCGAATGCAAAAAGAATCATCCTTCATGATGCACGGGGTTATCCCCAGATTCAACCACAGAAACTGGGGATAACTTTTTTATAGACAGAAAATTTGTTGAAAATTTTTCGATACGTGCAGTATTCGCGGTGCAAAAATCGAAAATTTTTACTGTCTGAAACAAATAGAAAAGGAAAATTGTCTCGCAAGCGGGTCTTTTGATTGTTTTTGATCTTAGTGATTACCTGAAAATCATTGTCATAATGGTTATTATCACGCGCCATAAGCTACATCTAGCCACATCTTATAATTTCATATATAACAATAATTGTGGTAGAAATCATAATTATACTGAATTGATAACTATATGAATAAACAACTAAAAAAACTGCTCTATATACTAGCATGGTTAATTATAATAGTTTTTATTATTATGGGGTTACTAGGAAATTTTGCTCCTCATTTAGTTTTTGAATATCCAATAATAGCAAAAATAGTCAAAAATCTTTGGTGGCTATTAATAATTGCTACGATCATCTTTATTTTTGTAAAAAATAAAGATGCTGTGGAAAACACAGATAACAAAAATGGCGATTTATCATATAAATTCACAATAATTCAGGCGTTATTAATTATAATTATGGTTGGTCTAGGCATGTTTGCGATTGCCTTAATGACAGACTTATTTGGTGTTTTTGGAATTATAGGGGGAATGCTAGGAACATCATTTTATAGGCACGTAAAAACCACGGGGCTTGCCCCGTGGATGTAGTGCGTCCAGTATCTTCTTCATGAGACTAAGGAAACAAGGCCACTGTGCGTATAAATGTGAGTATCATCTGATTTTCACCAGTAAGTACCGCCGTAAGATTTTCAATACAGGATCATTTGCCTATCTGAAGGAATTGATAACGAGTTTTCACGAGGTGTTGCCTGAGGTCGAGGTGCTTGAAATCAATCATGATGTTGATCATGTGCATTTGCTATTATCAATTCCGCCCAAGATGCGTGTCAGTGATGTAGTAAGGACGTTTAAATCACACACAGGTCGTCTTATGAAGAAAAGATTTGAATACATGCGTAAAGCATATTGGGGTTCAGATGGCATATGGTCCGATGGTTATTTTGTGAGCACAGTGGGCATCGATGAAGATATTATTAAGCGCTATATTGAGAATCAGGGCAAAGAAGATACTGGACAAGCGCAGCTTGAATTGTGACCGAAGGTCACGCGCGAAGCGGTGATACCACGGGGCTTGCCCCGTGGAGGTTCAC
>JAGLMC010000080.1 GCA_023140215.1 Alphaproteobacteria bacterium | reverse complement strand
GCTTTCTTCTTTTTTGAAATAATACAATAGCTCAGCATGCAACAGGCTCACTATAGAATACAATGAACAAGAAAAACAAAAAACTTTTGTGCGGGATAAACAAGAAAAATCTACCCTCATAACGAAACAATCCTCGGATCGAGAGATTTTTTTGAAAGCACGTAAACAGCAACAACAAAAATATGTAGCTGAAAAACAGGAGTTACAAAAGGATGCTGAGCATTTTGAACAAATGAAAACTGCGCCAAAGTTAGAGGATAACCACAAAAAAGCATTTCTCAAAAAACGGCAGACTTCTCAAAATAAAGGACATATCCGCGAACCTACGCATGAGCTGTAATAGCTAAAAAAGGGTTGCAGGTTTTATCCTGCAACCCTTTGATTTTCTTTACAAACAACGATAGATAAGAAAGGTTTAGGTAACTTTATCGAGGCTCTCAGATATCTAATTCTGGCTATATTACTAATAATTATGAAGTTCCAAAGCTAATCAGAATCTAATTTTTTGTAACATTCAGTTTGTGGCCCAAAATTTTCTCGAGACCATCATTTTGAATAAACCCATATTTTTTCCCTTGGCTTCCTATAAAATTAATTGAATAGCCCTGTCCTCTCAAAATGGAAAGTACTGGGAAGACAGTTGATCCTTATCTTAATACAGAAAACCATTTCTTATATTCCATCAGCACAAGTTGAGAATACATTGTAAATATAATTAGAGCGCGAAAAAATATAGATAATGGCATTAATTGCACTTACAATACTTATTATATCTAAGGTGTAAAGAATATCATTATTTATGTTTTATTACATCTTAGATATAATATATGGTATAATGAAAGTGTAAAAAATGACTTATATGGACATTTAATGAATTTAGGATATACCACAGAACAATTAGGTATTAGCCAATCAGAAAGGCTAATAATCGATTCTTTGATACGGCTTGGAAAACAAATTGTCAGAGCTGATGATTTAGAAGAGATTTTTGGCTATACAAGAAGTAATGCAAATAGCACGCTCTCGAAGCTATGTAGAAAAGGTTGGTTACAGCGCTTGAAATCAGGTGTCTACCGGGTTGTACCTTTAGGGTCAGCGTCATCAAACCCAGTACCAGATGATGCTTGGGCGATTGCCATGGAAGTTTTTTCTCCCTGTTATATCTCTGGCTGGACTTCAGCAGAGCACTGGGATTTAACAGAACAAATTTTTAATTTAACAATTGTTTTTACAGGCCAAAAGCTAAGAAAAAGTCAGCATAATATCGCTAATCTTTCTTACATAACAAAATTTATTGATCGTAAAAAAATATTTGGTACAAAAAAAATATGGTCCAGCAATACTCCTGTACAAATTGCTGACATTCATAGAACTGTTATTGATGTGCTAGATGATCCTCATATAGGAGGAGGTGGACGACATACTTTGGACATATTAAGAGCATATTGGAAAAAAGAGGTTGCAGACCTTAACGCATTACTGGAGTATGCTGAAAAACTGAATCATGGTGCCATCTTTAGAAGATTAGGGGCTACAACTGAGATAATTAATAAGCACGTGCCCGATGTTTTTATGAGTAGAATACAATCAAGAATAAAAACAGGCATTATAAACTTCGACCCTAGTGGAAACAATTCGGGTCCTATACTTACCAAATGGGGAGTGCGAATGAATCTTCCATCAGGAGATATTCTTTGATTTCAAAAGCAGAAATTTTATCTATAGCTGAAACATCAGATATTCTTGCTACAACTGTAGAGAAGGATTACGCCTTAAGTTGGGTGTTATTTGCTATTTCAAAGAATGATAAACTTTCTGAATGGATATTTAAAGGCGGAACATGCTTAAAAAAATGTTATTTTGAAACCTATAGATTTTCTGAAGATTTAGATTTCACAGTACCAGACCAAGCAATTTACAGCAAAGAAGATATAATCACAGCGCTGAACGAAGTAGCGGATTTTATTTATGATGAGGCAGGAATTAGTGCTAAGAAAAACGAAGTAAAGGTTGAAGAGAGCATAAATAAGCAAGGCTTAAGAACATATCAAGCAAAACTAGCCTACTCAGGGCCGCTCAGTTTGCCTTCTCGTAGCCAACAACGTATTAAGTTCGACATTACTAACTATGAGGTTATTACTCATCCACCTGATGTACGAGAGGTATACCATGGGTATTCAGATGCCCCGGAACCTTCGGCAAGAGTTAAGTGCTATTCTATTAATGAAATCTTAGCTGAAAAAACCAGAGCCTTATATGAACGCCAAGGCAGAGCTAGAGATATTTATGATGTGGTGAATATAAGTAGAAACTTTCGAGAGGACATAGATGTAGATATAGCCCGGGATTCTCTATACAAAAAGTTTGATTTTAAAAAGCTACCTACCCCCACATCAAAACTTATTATTTCTTCAGTTGATCAGAAACAACTACAAGCTAACTGGGATAATCAACTTAAACATCAATTGCAAAAACTACCTTCTGCAGAAAGTTTTTATGATAACCTTGAGGAAGCTTTATCTTGGTGGATAGATGAAGAATGGGAAGGAAAAGAGCTTACAACAATATCTGAAAAAGACATTGGGGATACCGTACCACGCATACATTTCCCGATGGGAAGGGGTATAACAACTCCTCAGATTGGTATTGGACGATCTGTTGATACTGCCGGCATAAATAACAACGCTATGGATAAAATTCGTTACGCTGCAAGAAATAGGCTGTGCGTTAAAATAAGTTATCATGGCGTAATCCGCCTTGTTGAACCCTATTCATTAAGAAGACCTAGCACAGAAAATTTACTTTTGTATATTTTTGAGCTAAGAAGAGGAGATCGTTCAGGAGGAGGCATAAAAGCATTTAAAATTTCTGAAATAGCTAGTGTAGAAATAACACAGAATACATTTACGCCCAGATACGTGATTGAACTGTAAATATAATCAAGGAAATAGTATTGAATAAATTTTGTGTATTTTGTGGAAAAGCGCCTGATGGTAAAACAAAAGAACATGTTATTCCAAAGTGGCTTATACAATTAACTGGCGATATAAACAGAGAGGCCTTTTTTGGTTTTATAAAAGACCCTGAATTAAGCGAATTTAAAAAACGAAAGTATTCATTTGGTAACTTTACCTTTCCAGCCTGTAATATATGTAACAATAAATACGCATCTCTAGAAGAGGTGGTCAAGATTATATTACAAAATATACTTGATGGTAATGACGTACTATCCAGCGACCTTTCTATATTTCTTGATTGGTTATCCGCGAACCTACGCATGAGTTGTAATAGCTAAAAAAAGTTGCAGGATAAAACCTGCAACCCTTTGATTTTCCCTTACGAACAGCGATAAACAAGGTTTTCACCTGCTATTGTAATCTCGCTATATTCCACTGCCAGATCACGGGCGATGGCCTCATAATCAATATAAAATTGAAGAGATTCAGGAATAGAACCATATATTCCATCTTCAACAAATTGCTCAGCCAGTTCCTTTATAGTTTCAACATAATAAATATCCATCCAGAATTTATTTGGATCGTCTTTACTCACGTCAAAGTCATAGCCACATTCCCCTACAGCAAGAATTAAGATATGCTTTTCGTATTCTATCCATTCATTTATTTTGTTTATAAAATGGTGAATATTGCACTGATTAATACCAATGGATTCAAACAATACAGCATCAAGCGTTTCACCATCTATAAACTGGATTTCAAATTCTTCAACTTGACCGCCAAAATCATTTTTACATTTAGCGTATTTGCTATCGTATTCCTCCATGTTTTCAAAATAAAATCCATTTGCTGAAATATCGTAAGGCTGCGCGTAAAAAACTGTCATTTTGCTTTTCCTTCTTGGAAGTGGGTTGCACATGCAATCCTGCCTCGTGGCGAACAGGGGGTGTGCAAACGGAAGAAAAAATCGATAAGGTTGGTGCGGGCGCAGTTCTTACGAGCCTCGGTCTTGTCTATTTTTTATGAAGTGCGCTGAGGGCACAGCCCTAAGTCTTAAATTGGCTATTTTGTAGTTATTTCATTTATAGTTATCCTTGCAATTTAAAAATTAATATTTTAATATGTAAGAATGATTAAGCGCGACACACATCAAAAAGTACTACAAGCACTTACGCGACAAGCTGCTGTAGCTCTTATTGGGCCACCTGATGAGGTTTATAATAAGGCTCAAATTTATGAGGGGCATGCCCCTCATAAATGGAAGAAAGCGGCATAACATCAACCAATCGATTGTAACTTACTCTACATTGTAGTATGAGATGGAAAGCACAAGAACAAAAAAGAAATTACAAGATGGCTTCAAGCCTTGAAGAATTAAAAAAAAACTCAGAAAGAAATTTTGTCCTTCTTAGATTAAGAGTAATTAATTGTTCGAATGATGACAATGAACTAATAGATGGGTTAGTTCATTTAGTGACTGGTTTTATTCAAGATCAAAAAAATAACATATCCCAAGAACTAAAAGCTTTAGAAGCAAAGATTGACCTTGACAAAGGTGAGGAATGTAGACGTGATCACTTGCAAGAAGATGAAATTTATTTTCTAGAAAGTCTAGAAGACTTATTATATGAACTTGGACTTTTAGCCTTGCATAAGAAAATTGAAATATCCACTAAAAAAGCTTTGATGTTTGTTGATTCTAACGCCACGTCTCATAACACATTCAAGCATGATCAATTTAAAAAAAGAACTAAAGACCTTGGAGTTACAACTTTAAATATAGACGGTTACCATGTGGCAAATGAAATTCGTTTAATTGGAAATTCAATAAAACACAGCAGCATAGTTAGTGAAGAACTCGCTGAAATACCTAACTCCACATGGACAAAAGGTAAACAATTGGAAAATCTTAAAGAAGCTTATGACCGCTTAGCGCCAGAAGGGACTCGGTTTATCAAAAAATATATTGAGGCACTTACCATGCAAGTAGATAGAATATTTCCTAAACAATTATAAAACGAAAGTACGAAGAACGCGCTATCAGACACACATGAAGCTGATAGTAAGGCTGCGTCAGTAATTATCGGCGTGCAATACAGACAGCTATTAGAAGCTGTCAACACGGGCACCGTGCCGCATTACCAACTCGGGAAAAATACCGCCGAGAAGAACACGAGGAAAGCACTAAATAATATGAAGATCTTATAAAAAAGAGAACGAGCGAAAAAACTTTGCCTAGTAAAAATTAAAACAGCTCTTTGAGCCAACGCCAGAATCCTCTCAGGAAACCGATATGCTGGTGCTTAAGTTTAGTATAATACGCGCTTCGACGCCTCTCTTCACGACGACGACCAGCCGTGATTTTTTCCGGCGACCACTTCTCTGCCCACCTGATTTCGCCTTGATGTATCCAATAATGAGATTGGCAAGCTTGCTGCCAATTTCCTATCGAGGGATACAAAGTCGGGCCATTACGTTGTACGACGACATCCTGACATGCCTTACTTAAGGCAAGTTGGGTAGGACCGCCACCGAGATTCCCAACCGGCGTTCCATCTATATTATAAGGAACAGCTCCGGCGAAGAAAATTTGATGATCATCCTGAGTCACGCGCTCCCCATCTATGTCGACTAGCTTGGTAACAATTTCACCCCACTGTAATTCCTTATTCTCATCCAAATAAGGAATGTCGTGGATAATCATGTAATTACTATCAAAGCCAACAGCATAACCTGCTTCTACAAGACGATTTATATCGTCATTATGATTGACCAGTTTCTGAAACACTGAACACCATCCCTTCTTTGACTTTAATGCAACTGCCCAGAGGCAAAATACCCTCGGGCTTATTACCATGACCCTTTTTATACTTAATGGAGTAAGTAGTTTGGGGGTCATAACTTGGCACTTCGAGCTTCACCACATCTAAGTGACAAATTTCTTCACCTTTCGGCCACTCATGCGGGGATCCCTCCACGAAAATGGTAACGATTTTGTCTTTTTTACACTTGTGATCTTTTACATCAGTCTTTGGCATGTTCGCCTCCTTATTTCTTTCGGTTTGGACGTTGGGTTAATGCAGAAGCCGCCACAGTTTTGGCCACCTTGCTTGAGCTTGGATTACGAAGCACTTTAGAAGCTGCGGATGCAGCTCTTTTACTTGTGACTTCGCTATTTCTACGTTTAGGCATATCTTTCTCCTTAAATGAATCAGTTTTACCAGATGGTTTAAAAAAGATGGCTCATCCATCTTCCTTGTATCCTACAGGTAATATCTGGTTAATACAACTAGTTTTATCAGATTTATTTTATTGCTTTATAAACGAACTCTAAACCACCAGATTCAGCCGTTTCTTTACTACCAAGAAGCAAACCTTGTTCAAATAATTTCTTCAGTTTTGCGCTAGCGTTTTGAATGGAAACATCGAGTTTAGTGGAAACTATTGCCGTAGTGACTACTCCCTCAACCATAATAAAATCCAACAGGCTCTTTGCTGACGCAGTAATTTCGGGGCCAATAAGATTATATCCGTTCTCTGAGAGTATTATCATCGACTGACCTTTTGCCTGTGCAGCATAATTCCAGTTATCAATTATATCTTCGGAATAAAAATCGCACAGGTAAAACCCCTTTTCACCTCTGTACAACTTAGCTAACGACACCACGCTTTCTCTAGGAAAGGACGCATCAGTAGCTTGAATATCCTTAAGAGAGACACCAAATATCTTTTGATGTGGACAGGAGGATATGTAATTCTGCATTTCCTTAAAGACCTTTTGGCCTTCATTATTTCCTAATGCATACTCACCACTTATATATTCGTGAAGGTATATTTTTGACATTACATTCCGATCCATTCCATTAAGTTAAGCAGATTTATATAATTCACTCAACAATTAAAGTCAAAGCATACATGGGAACCGTAAATTCTAACCAAATCCAGATCCTTATTCACCTCAACCAATGCACCATCTTTATAAACAAATTCTAATGAAAAAGACTTTTGCCTGATAGAAAGGGTGGCATCAAATTTCATCGCCTGCTCTCTACTGCTTTTAAACCCAAGCCCTCGACCTGCACCAAATCGACTAATTTCACCCTTGGTCAACACTTCAATCACAAGACCAATATCTGATTCAATATTCTCACATTCGTACAATTCATGCAAATATGGATAATGTTGTTCAAGAGACGGCCTAAGGGTTTTTGCAATTCCAAGACCACTATCTGACACAACCGTTTGAATATGCTTCTTTTTGCCTCCATACTTTTGAAGAGCTGCAAAACCTAGAATTTGAGACTCGCTGTGCCCACTAACATTACCAATTAACTCCGCAAAAATAGTAAATGCGACCGTACGATAATTTTCACTAAGCCCGCTTACAAAAGTATCTGTAAGTTTCACTATGAGATCTTTATTGTCTGCCAAGGGATTGGGGTCAATACCACCTAGTTCGACAACAGCGTCACTATTACCTCTATCCCCCGGTGAAAGAGGTTGTATGCTTCTAGTCTTTTATTTGCTGCTGGATAAGAGAGACCATCCTTTAATAATAGATCAACCAGAAGAAAACCTTGATAATCAAACGATTTTCAAAATTCTTGTTCCATGTGTCCGTAAAGCTAAGAATAGACGACAGATTATTATCGTAACGCATAACCCCAATATTGCTGTAAATTGTGATGCAGATCAGATTATATGCGCTTCTATTGATAAGAAGAAAAAAAACAAAGTTTTGTATAAAAGCGGAGCTATAGAAGATCAAAAAATCCGGGAACAAATCATTGATATTCTGGAAGGCACTATCCCTGCTTTTGTTAAACGCAGCAATACTTATAGAATAACGTCATAAATAATTGCTTAGTTTTCTGATAATTAGCAAGAATATTTATAAATCAAATCTTAGCTTTCAGCGTATCGTTCTTGTTTCGTTGTGACTGGTATTTAATTTAGTCGATATTTAATAACTTTCTTTTATTTTAATCCAACAGACATTATTTTTTATTTTTCTTTCAAACCCTATGTGTATTTTCGATTGGTGAGGGTGTTAGGCGATAACCCAAAGCATGCATGATCGCATTAACATTATCAAAGCGGGGATTGCCCTTGTTGGACAAAGCGTGCTGAACCCCTTGTCGGGTCATGCCTGTAATTT
>JAGLMC010000008.1 GCA_023140215.1 Alphaproteobacteria bacterium | reverse complement strand
CTTGCACATTGAGTGATTGCTTCAGCATTCTGTGGTGTAAAGCTTAAGACAAGCCCTGTTAAAGTGGCAACTAAAAGCAGGTTGCGCGCTCCTAAACATAACTTTCTATATAAGAAATTCTTTCTAATAATTTGCATTAAAATTAAAACTCTGTTTACCATATTTAAAAAATTACTCAAACCTTTGTCATTCTACCATAAGCTTACAGAAAATGTCACATTTCAAAAAATTAAAAATTTTATCTTCAAAACTGCTGGGTTGTGAAATATGTTTTTTTCATACAATATGCTTAATGCATTAACTATTTTATCAAAAAGCGTTAAATAATGGCCAAAAAAGAAAAAAAACAACCTTTACCACAAAATGACCAGCAAAATACCAGCGGTCTGGGCACAGTTGTTGTTCGTAATGAATTTTATCGTGACGGTTATAGGAGTCTTCTGCGTCTGGCAATGCTTATGGGGATTGTTATTATTGGACTTGTTGTTGCTATGTATTTTATTATCCACACGCATCAACCGGAAAATCGTTATTTTGCTACTACTGAAGATGGGCGACTTATACCTATGGAGCCTCTGACAGAGCCGAATTTGAGTACTCCTGCGCTTATGTCTTGGGTTGCACAGGCTTCAACAGAAGTTATGACCTTTGGTTTTAATGATTACCAACGTAGGTTACAGGAAGCATCTCGAAGTTTTACACGGCGCGGATGGGAAAGTTTTACACAGGCTTTGCAAAAAGCTCGAATTATCGAAATGGTTGAAGCTAATCAGCAAGTTGTAACGGCTGCACCACGTGGCGCACCTATCCTTGAGTCTGAGGGGCTTGTAGCTGGGCGTTATAGATGGGTTATTCAATTACCCTTGGTTTTGACTTATCAATCTGGAGCAAAGGTGAAGTCCGATAGTTTGCTTGTTACCCTTGTGATTGTTCGAGTTCCGAGATTAGAAAGTCCTAATGGTGTTGGTATTGAACAATGGATTGCTGTTCCCTATTAGGAATTTTTGCTGTTAAGCTTTTAAATAAGCTGTTATTTTAACTTTAGAGTAAAATTCTTTCAGTATTTTAGAAGGTTGTTTATATGAACAAAGGTGAAGATGTTCTCGAAAGAAAAGTTATTCATGCCGGTAAGATTTTTATAAAAGCCGGTGAGGAGCATGCGCGTGCTTATCTCGTCCAAAACGGTCTTATTCAAAGTTTTGTTATGGATGGAAATGAAAAAATCATTGTGGCAGAATATGCAGCCGGTCGTATCATTGGTGAAAGCTGTTTGATGGTTGATGAGCCTATGACTATGAGTTATGAAGCTGTTGAAGATACAACTGTTGTTACAATCACACGTCAAGAATTTCAGAAAAAGATATCTAAAGTTGATAAAGAAATCTCAACTATTCTTGATTACGTTATGAATAAGTTAAACTATCAAGACCTTACTGCCATTGATAAAGCTAAAAAACGAGCTGAAATTGATAGTGATGCATTTAAAATGACGGCAGCACTTATAGCAGGAATGGAGGATCATAAGAAATTTCAGTATGAAAGAGCGATTTTGCCTCATGTAAATCAGATTGTTAAAGCTATTAAAGAGCTGAAAGAAAGTAATTCAGATGATATGGTAATGCCGGATGGCACTGTAAAGGAAGATATTGCTGAAGATCAAAAAGATCAAAAAGAAACATAATTATAAAAGTGATTGTCATAAGATAGTTCTCCCTAATTCTTTTTAATTCATTACTTAAAATATTTATGATGTCTGAAGATTTAATACAGAGCGCGGATGGAAAATTCCGTTGCTGGTGGCATGGCAACGATCCTGAGTATCTTCGTTATCACGATGAAGAATGGGGGTGGCCTTGCAATGATGATATACGCCTTTTTGAGAAAATATGTTTAGAGGGCTTTCAGGCAGGTTTAAGCTGGCTAACCATTTTACGTAAACGTGATAATTTTAGAGCTGCATTTGCAGAATTTGATTTTGAAAAGATAATGCATTTTACAGATAATGATGTTGAAAGGTTACTTTTGGATACCGGTATTGTACGTCATCGTGAAAAGATCAAAGCTACAATTAATAATGCAAAACATGCACATACTATAATAAAAGAATTTGGTTCATTATCCGCTTATTTTTGGCGTTTTGAGCCGGAGCAACAAAAAACACCACGTATTATCCGCTCGGATATTCCAACACAAACTAAAGAATCGCGTATTCTTTTCAAAGATTTAAAAAAGCGAGGGTTTAAATTTGTTGGTGCTACAACTATATATTCTCATATGCAAGCTATGGGATTAGTGAACGATCACCTAAAAGGATGTTGTATGTATAATGAAATTGAATATGAGCGTCAAAAGTTTAAACGTCCTCTTTAAGTTTAATAGATATTAATGATATGCTCTAATACATGAGTGAAAAAGTTAAAACATCGACAGATTCTCTTACAGATGCAACACGAAGCCATGCTAAATTTTCAGGGCATGGTGGGGCTCTTGGAGCTGCCGGAGTACGAGAAATTAGTATTGATCCGGATAATAGTGAGTTTCTGAAAGAACCGGGACAAACTATTGCTGTAAGTTCAGGAAAAAAAGGCTTTGAATCTATTCTTATAGGGGTTGAATGGGACAATATAAAAATAAAGCAAACAGGCATTTTTTCTAAAATAATAAGAAAAGTAACGAATCAAGGAGTTGATCTGGACATTGGATGTTTATATGAATTGAAAGATGGTTCACGTGGAGCTATTCAGGCTTTTGGAAATGACAAGTTCGGTAACTTTAAGGAACCTCCATATATAGCTTTATCCGGTGATGAGCGTACAGGGGATGCTGATGGCCATGACGAATATATTCTTGTTAACGGTATGCATTGGGATAAAGTTAAACGTATTCTGGTATATATATATATTTATGATGGCGCTCCAAACTGGAAACAAATTAATCCACGAATCATTATTGATGTACCGGGGGAAAATGATCTAATTGTAACATTAAGCGCACATAATGACAGACTATCACTATGTGCTGTTGGTGGACTTGAGAATATACGTGGCGGGATTAAACTAACAAATTATACTGAATATTTTCCGGGACATGATGAAATGGATCGTGCATTTGGTTTTGGCCTGAATTGGGATGATGGAGAAAAAATAAAGATATGAGTGATATTTTTGACAGCGGATTTGAAGATAAAAAGATAGAATTAAGCGATAATTTAGCTGTTCTTGGGGACAATATTAACATAACTGCTAAAGATCCTACACTTTCCAAGATTTTAATTGGAGCAGGATGGGATTTAAATACATTTGATGCTGATGCATTGGATCTGGATATTAGTGTTTTTATGCTTGATAAAGATGGAAAGACTCGAGTGGATGAAGATTTTATTTTTTATAATCAACCGGAAGATCCAGATAGAGCAGTGCGCTATAATGGGGATAGCCGTACAGGCGCAGGGGACGGCGATGATGAAACCATGTCTATAAATCTTCAAGCTGTTTCTTTTGAAATTATGAAAATTATTTTTGTTCTTTCTATTTATAAAGGCGAAGAAAAATTACAAAATATGGGAATGGTTCGCAATGCTTATCTACGTGTTACAAATGCGGAAACAACATATGAAATTGTACGCTATGAAATGGATAATGATCTCGTTGATAAAACTGAAACAGCAATGATTGTAGCTTCTTTAAACCGTGAAGGGCCAAAATGGCATTTTGAACCGATTGGAGAATTTATTGAAGGGGGACTGGCAAGTCTTGCAACGCGATACGGTTTAATTGTTATACAACAGTGAATATTATCCGCCCGGTTTTTTCATACCCAAAAGAGCGCCGGGTTTGATTTTTGGTGATTTGCGCCCAACACGTCCACTGCTCCTACCGCCAAAGTTATCATCGTCATTTAAATATTTCTCGATCAGTTCATCAATATCCGGCAAAATACTCATTTGTATAGATTCAATACAGCCTTTAAAAAAGTTACAGCCCTTTTCTTCCCAATTATGCACTTTATTAGAATAATCTTCGCCTTTGATAAGTAATGATTTAGTTTCCCATTTTCCATCTATAGTAGGTTCAATATGTAAACGCATGATTTGCTTTATACCGTTATTAAGAGGTGATTCTTCCCCATCTTCGGATTCTTCATCATCATCATCTTCTTCTTCTTTTTCTTCAGAATCGCTCAAAAACTGAATTTCTGCTTCTATGTCCGTACCACCGGGGCCCATACGAACTTCAGCACTGCAACTTATACCTTTCTCATCATCACAATAAAACCAAGGATGTGTTTCATAAGGAGAAAGATCACGATTCACTCCGAGTTTTTCCATTAATTTTTTGAATTCTATACGCATAAAACCCCTAGTTTTTATGTACTTTTATGCAAGAACGATAATCTATTTTATCAAGCTTGTTAACTATTTGTTCAAATAATGAATTATTCTAAACTTTACTATTTATTTACTATCATAGCGTTATAAAAGAACAGGAAACAATTAAAACAAAATCATGACACAGCAACAAACTATTAAATTTATTGATAATAATTCTGCGACAAACTCACAATACATATGTGTAAATGTTGATATTTTAAAAATATTGGAAAGCTGGCGGGATTCTGTATTTAGTTTTCAATGGTTACATGCTGATGGTAGTATAAAAACATTAAATGAATTATCTGAATATGAACGTCCTAAACGTGAACTTGTTGAGCAAACACTTAAAAAAAGAAAACCTATTGTACAACCAATTCTAGGAATTGGAATTCAAGAAAATATTGAAATAGGTACTGGTCGTGCTGAATTATTAACATTAGCGGCTCATAATGTTAAAACTATCCCCGTTCATATTCCAAAAACTAATGAAAGCGATTTTCAAGTTTTCTTAGCTGATGTAAACTCTTAGGAATGAAAGCGTTAAATATCAAATCATCTGAGAAAGGAAATGTTCTCTTTTATATTCTGATAGCGGTTGCGTTATTAGCAGCTCTTTCTTTTGCTGTGTCTCAAAGCGGACGCGGTAATGTTAATAAATTAAGCAAAGATAAAGCTAGAATTTATGCAACGGATATGATTGAATATGGAAACATCATAGCATCCGCTGTAGGGCAATTAAGATTACGTGGATGTAGTAAAAACGAGATTAATTTTGAAAATAATATTTCTGCAGGATATACAAATCCTAATGCACCGGCAGATAAAAGTTGTGATGTTTTTAATATTAACGGTGGTGGAGTAGTCTATAAAAGACCTCCGGAAGCTATGACTCTTAGCGGGAATGCTATTAACTATTATTTTAATGCTCAAAACGAAATTAAAAATATTGGTACAACATGTGCTGCTTCAACATGTTCTGATTTATTGTTGTTATCGCAATCTATAAATCAAGAAAGCTGTATTGCAATCAATGAATTGCTAGATATAACCAATCCATCCGGCATACCACCGGTTAGTCCCATTAATTTATCAACGCCTAAATTTACAGGTACTTTTGGATATGATGAGACAATGGGAGATATTGCATCTGATACTGTTATTGCGGGCAAAAAATCCGGTTGTTCAAGGGATAATGTTTGTGGCGGTGGTACGGAATGCTATACTTTTTTCCGTGTTTTATGGTCACAATAAATGTAAGTAGCTATAGCTATAATTATAGTGATTTTGAATAAGAATCGTATAGATTCTATTCGAAATTGTACCGTGCGACTGCACGGCGGGCGTAAGCCCGAAGCATGTCCGGCGTTTGAGGACTTGTATTAAAAATGTTTTATTTTTAATACAAAGTAAAATTAACTAATTAACTTTACGCCATTTAGC
>JAGLMC010000079.1 GCA_023140215.1 Alphaproteobacteria bacterium | reverse complement strand
GATGATCTTACTGATAAGATTGATGCTGTTGAACTGGTTAAATTAGGCGCACAGGTTTTAGGAGGAAAAGGCGGTGGAGGTCGCTCTGATATGGCGCAGGCAGGGGGTTCTGATGCTTCCGCAGCAAATGATGCTGTGATTGCGATTGAAAATGCATTGGCTGGTTAGATATGGTAAATGGGAACACATAAACTAATATGTACTTAACTTACGAAGAATATTTAAAGCATGTTGAGCAATAGGAGAAAGTATCCCGCAGGCTTTTACAATATCATCTGTAATATTTCCTTCTACATCATCCATAGCATTGCGCAAGGTGACTATAGCTTCGGTATCACCTTCAAGCATTAAATCTCTAGTAAAAAACAAGGCATCACCATCAAGCCGTCCGTCAATCATATTAAGTAATTTTAAGAATGTACCGGAAATGCGTGCATCCCATTCCAGCTTTTCTTGACGCTTATAAGCACGTAAACTTGGAGCTTCAGGATCGGGGCATAATATCATTACAAAAGGCATATTTGTCGGATCTATTAAGAAGCGTTTGTTTTTATGAGAACCAAGGCGATTAAAAAGATTTGGATTCATATCGGTAACTCCAACCATAATGCGTTTTAATAATGGCTGTAACGGAGCAAGCGGAAGTGGAGTTAAGAATTTTCGTGGAAACATACGAATTTTCTCATGATTATACATACTAAATTTGTTCATTTGTTGAATCATTTTATATTAAATTATTTATGTAGTGGCTTTTTGTATCTCATTCAGAATTTGTGTGTAAATATTAATGCTCGATTTTGCTGTTGAATCGTTTGTTTCTGTTGCTCGGCCATAGGCATCAATATAACGGATTATATCATCTTCACGGCATATTCCTTCTTGGCGTTCATATACAATGCATTCCTCATTGTTTAAATTAGCCATACAATGAATAGTTTCTATAGCTATATTAACACTTTCTCCGGATTTTAGTGTTATTCGTTTATCATTACAAATAACGGTAAGTGTTCCTTTTTTTACAATCCAGAGTTCACGTCTTAATTTATGAGATTGTAAAGAAAGAATTTTACCGGATTTTACAGTAATTTCTTTTTCACAAAAATTTTCATTATCATTGATAATACCAACATCTGTAACAATATATGTTCCCCACGGACGTTGGTCAGAATCACCTACTTTATAATCTGATGATTTTGAGGTCATATTAATATTTCCTAAATTGTATCATTTTTAATAATTATGAATTGGCAGCTTTACCATAAAAATCAAGTTCAGGTTGTGTAAAATTTGCTACTATAGATTGCTCATCCAGCTTGATTACATCTTTTTCATCAAGATTATTGCCACATTGCATTTCAACAAAACGGAGCGGGGCATCTGTCATATTAAATACGCTATATACAGCGCCCTGTGGAATAAAGACAGATTCCCCTGTTTTTACCCGTTTACGTTCATTATTAACATTTACTGTAGCTTCACCTTCAACAACTATCCAAAACTCAGAGCGATGTTCATGCTTTTGTAATCCGATATGTTTTTCAGGGTTAACAGTGATTTCTTTAAGTTTATAACCGGAATTTTGTGAAAGTAATTTTAGCATTCCCCATGATTGTTTTTTTCTCGGTGGTTCTTGAATCTCCGGACGTTTCATCTTTTTCAAGCCATCCACAAGCACTTTCATGGAATCACCATTATTTTTATTTGTAACGAGAACAGCGTCTTCTGTTTCAATAACAACAATATCATCAATACCTGCGCAGGTAACAAAACGATCTCCCGCATGAACCATACAGTTACGACTGTTATATAGAGCTGCTGTTCCTTCTATAACATTGCCATGCGGATTTTTATCACTTATTTCCCAGAGACTTTCAAAAGATCCAATATCAGACCATCCTATATCACAAGGCAATACGGCTACATGTTCCGAGCGTTCCATAATTGCAGTATCAAATGGTATTTTCGGAACTTTCATATATTCTTCCTTAGACGGATTTTTCTCATTATTTATTATAGAATGATAGACGCTATGAACAATATCAGAGGCATAGCGCATATAATTTTCAAGAATTGTTCCTGTTTTGAAAACAAACATTCCACTATTCCATAAATAATTACCATTTTTAATATATTGTTTGGCAGTTTCTAAATCTGGCTTTTCAACAAATTCTTTTGTTTTAAGAGTTTTTCCAACTACAGTTTCATTTGTAACATGAATATATCCATATCCGGTTTCAGGACGTGACGGAACAATTCCAAAGGTTGTAAGATAATCAAGTTTAGCTGCTTTAACAGCTTCTTGTAATGATTGTTTAAGAGCATTTTCATCGCTTATATGATGATCTGCCGGTAAAACCCACATAATACTATCTGCGCCGAAGTGAGTTGAAACATAGCGTGCTGCCAAAGCTATAGCCGCCGCAGTATTGCGCGCACAAGGTTCATAAAGAATATTATTTGTAAATTCAGAGCCAAGCTCTTCTAATTGTTGTTGTAATTCATCAGCAGTATTGCTCAATGTTACAAATAAAAATTCATTATCTTTAGCTCCTGATACCCTTTGAGTTCGCAAAACAGTATCTTGAAGAAGAGAAAAATCACCTATAAGATTTAGAAATTGCTTTGGCATATTTTCCCGACTTAAAGGCCAAAGTCGAGTTCCAGAACCACCACATAAAATAACAGGAATAATTTTACTCATCATAACTAACTGTCTCTTTCTAGATATTTAGCTTGATATAGACTGAAACAATTAACTACACAGCACTTTACATATCACTAAAAAATAATTAACACCTCAAATATCATATAAATGCTATTGTATGCAAACTTTTTAAAAACAAACTTTGGAACTTCTTAAAGGAAGCGATATGGAATCGTTATCCATAACTAGATTGGAAGCTGTTACGTTACTCATTGTATTATGTCCGTAATAAAGAATTTCTGTGCCTGTTGGAGTGCTAGCCAATGTAAGGGTGATCGTTGTTGCATTTGTTCTAATAGCACTTGTAATAGAAATTTCCACACTATCATCTGTAAAATAAAATCCTTCTATATTGCTTGCAGGTGTAAAATCATTACCGTTATCATGAGAGATATTTACTGTAATGTTAGTGCCGGATCGTGAAGCGTTATTAATTTCAGCACCATTAACGCCACCTGTAACTGAAAGCCCGAAGCTATCTGCAATTTTTCGTGTTATACGTGTAGCTTGATTTGCGTATCCATCTTTATCCATATGAAGATCATCAGCCAGATTATTATCAAATTTTTCCGGTGTAAGATGAATCCATGAATATTCGGTTGCTAGCTCTTGTTGAACTTCCCGCACTGTTTGAATATCAGTAGCACTTGATCCGCGCCGTCCTATCGGGATTATAAAAACAGGGACATTTCCAATTTTTTCCCGCATTTTAGAGAAAATAGATTCTATAGCTCCTTTGTAACGTGCTTCTGTTATTGTGGAATTATATAATGCTGTTGCGTCACTTTCTCCTTGATCCCAGATTATAGCCTCGATTTGTCTGTTACATCCAAGCGCAATTTCCTCCCATTCTTCATAAGCAGCGCCATATGTATCGGTATTATCGTCATAGTACCAATCTTCAGTAGGAGCACTGTCTTTTAATGCTGGAGCTGAGCCGGTTGCTCCTTCTATTATAAAAGTAAAACCGTTTTCCCAATAATTATTTGCATTGGAAATTAATTCCATGCGTCCGGCATCACTGTTTTCCACAGGGCTTGAGAAATAACCGGATGCATTTGATTGTCCGGCGAAGATAAAAACCTGATCTTCAGATTTTATCATTCTATTACCAAGCTGTTTTATTGTTTGATGGCTTTTGTGAATCTCCAGTTTTGAAATATGACCGTAGAGTGGATCAAGTCCTCCGTTACGTGAGCCAATTTCAAGTCTGTTTATTCCAATTGGCTGGCTGGTGATTTGATTTGATCTGCGTGTTATTCCACCGGAAGCTATAATAGTTTCACTCGAATCCCAGCTTAAAGCTATCGGATATAGTTTCTTTATTTCAGGGCGTTCATAATTGCTTAAAGAGTGATTTCCGTTACCACTTCCATAATTAAAGCCACGGAAAAAACCATCGCTATATAATCGTATAGATCTTATATTAGAACTAGATCCGTCAGAAATAGAAAAAGGATATTGCGTTATGCTTTGGCTTGTATTTTGGAAATTTACAAAGGCAACTATCGCACCGGCACTATCATTAAAATATTCTTTTTGATCGAGGTTAGATAATATAAGCTGGTCTTGTTTACGTAATGCAGATGCTCCTGCCGTTATAATGGTGCTTGTTGTTCTTTCAAATTGTTCAAGCTGGTTATATTTGAAATAAACAATGTCTCCGGCATCAACATCAATTCTAAAACGCCTTGATGTAGAATCCGGAATAATTCCTTCCAATGCAAAATGCTCATAACCATTATCAGGCGGTGCAATATCCATAGTATCAGAGCCAGTCAGAACAAGCCGTCCGGTTCTACTTCCAACGCCTGTACCTCTTGCATATACGGAAATGGAATGTGGATCGGAAATATTTGCAACATTGCCTGTAACATAAATGGAAAAGCTAGTTGAACATAATGATGCATCTGCTTTAAATACATTATTATTACCTTGATCGAGTCCGGCAGAGGCTAGCTCTGAACTATCATTTATAATAGATAAAACACCATTAGTATCACCGCCGGTTGTCATGTTCGTTAAATTAGTTGGAGCATGATTATGATTTGTGCAGAGATTTGTTGCCTGTCCTTCCATTAAGAGACCTAAAGCTTTTCCGGTAGCATCATGATTAAAACGTGGAGAATCTACGCTTGAGCTTTGTAATTCTCCATTGCTGTTTCTATATGTTGCAACACTATCATTGCGAGTATAAGAAAAATCAGAATGAAGAGATGATGTAAAAAGAAATATCTGGTTTGAATCCAAAGGAGAAAAAATTGGAGATATGCCGTAGCCGAGTTTAAGTAACATTAAAAAATTCCTTATTAGTTATAGTTATTGTCATTTGTTTTTTGATATCGATTTTCATTCAAAGAATGATAATCGACGTTCAAACGTCCCAATAAATTATTGAGTGGTTTTGTATTAATGCGTGGGTTGCAGTCACGACCTTTTAATTCGCAGTCATTTAATGAATACGAATTGGCATAATATTAACGTTAATATGAGCTAAGGGGTGCTTGAGATACAACTGTCCCATGTATAAGTATATATTCCTATCATGTTTTATAATAATTGTCAAGAAGTATTGTGAAAATAGTAAATTAAATTTAGCGGAAATTGAGCATTATGTTAAATGTTTCTTGTTGTTCTGTCTGTATTCTCAAAGGATAAAGAGAGAATAATATATTAAAAATTCTCTCAAATTAAAAATAAAAACAACTCATATATAATAACGAGGAAGCTTTATCATGACATTTTACAATGTTAGAAATTTTGGCGCGTTAGGGGATGGAATAACAGATGATACGAATGCTATTCAGGCAGCTCTTGATGCAGCAAAAGAGGCCGGAGGAGGACAAATTTATGTCCCTAATGGAACTTATATAATTATAGGGGACGGTACAGCATCACATGGAGCTTTGCGTATTTACAGCAATACAGAATTTTATGGTGATGGTATCGGCCAAACGGAATTCAAATTACAAGATGGTTATTCTGATAAAATAACCGGATTAATTCGAACGCCGGTCAATGAAGTCACGGAAAATATAGTTATCCGAGATATGACATTTAACGGCAATCGTGAAAATGTAACAGGTGACGTTGATGGAATTATGATAGGTGTTCTCCCCGGAGATTCAAGAGCCGATAATAACATTCTGATCGAAAACGTAGAAATTCATAGCGTTACGCGCATTGCTTTCAATCCACATGAGCAAACAACAAATTTGACAATAAAAGATTGTGTTGCACATCATAATAGCTGGGATGGATTTGTTGGTGATTTTGTTTCAAATGCTGTTTATGAAAATAATATAGCCTATGCGAATGATCGTCATGGTTTTAATATTGTTACACATAGTCATGACGTGGTTTTAAAAGGCAATATAGCTTATGACAATGGCGAGATCGGTATTGTCGTACAGCGTGGTAGTGGTAGTACTGACATTGATGGCTGGGAAGATATGCTCAATCATACGATTTTGCTGGAAAATAATGAGATTTACGGTAATGACCGTGGCATTTTGCTTAAGCAAAGTGAGAATATTCAAGTTATTGAAAACTCAATTTACGATAATGACCGTGAAGCTATTTATCTGGAAGGTACGAGAGAAAGTGTTTTAGATGGAAATATTATAAGCGGTCATGAGAAATCAATAGAAATTAAGGAATATACCGGTTCTAAACCGGGTCCGGATGATTCATATGATAATCTTATAATCAATAATGTAATAGAAAATACACAAAAAGCCCTAGTCGAAAGCAATAGTTCTACATGTGATAATATTTACGCGGGAAATAATATTGGCGATGCGGAAATTGATCTTAATAGTAGCGCAATATTTTTGGATAGTTCTAGTGGATTTAGCTATGATTTAATTAGCGTAACCAGCACAATCCCTATTTTCTCTGATATATCAGATACACCTGATATACCCGTAATGGAAAATTTAAATCTACGGGGAACTCAGAGCGAAGATAATCTGGAAGGTTATGATGGAGATGATTTACTCAAAGGGCTGGACGGAGATGATGTGCTTATAGGAGGCTCAGGAGATGATATTCTTTGGGGCAATGACGGTAATGACGCAATTACAGGCGGTTTAGGTGCAGACTGGATAAAAGGTGGAAATGGAATTGATACATATCATTATCATAGTATTGAAGAAGGCGGTGATACAATAGTTGATTTCAGATCTGCTTATGGAGAGAAAATAGATATTTCTGATATTTTCTACCAAATTCCGGAATTTAAAAAAGAAACAGCCTTTGAAGATGGTTTTTTAAGGCTTTATCAAAATGAAGATAATGTAGAATTATATCTTGATATAGATGGTACATCTGGAAGTCTGTCAGAAGAAATCTTGTTTTTAACTCTACAGAATAATTCAATAGATCAGATGAATCAGGAACATTTTATTCTTCCTGAGAAAAGCCTTTCAAATGATCCTCTTTCTGTATCCGGCACAGATTCGAATAACTTTCTTGAAGGCGGTCATAATGATGATACGCTTAAAGGAAGAGGTGGAGATGACATATTATATGGTCATAATGGAGATGATTATCTGGAAGGAAATAACGGTAACGATATCCTTTACGGAGGAAAAGGAGCGGATATTTTAAAAGGCAGTGATGGTATTGATTGTTTTGTATTCAATGATATTCTGGATTCAGGTGATACTATTATTGATTTTAGGGGTGGAGAAAAAATAGATATAGCTGCACTGGTTGAGGAGTTCTCAAATGCAGAAGGGTTAAATGCAACAGAATTGGAAGATACCGGATATTTGAACTTTCAACATAATCAAGTAGAACAAAGCACAGAACTTTATGTTGATACTGATGGGAACAACGGTTCAACACAAGCCGTACTGCTTGTTACAATTGAAACAAACATAGATCAACCGATCACAATAAATGATCTGATTATTTGTATTTAATTGATATCCGGGTTTGTTGTTTGTGAAGAATCGGGAGGAGGCTTGGTATATGTGGATGCTTTCAAAAATTTACTATTTGATGATTCTGTTTTCGTATCTTTATTAGGGTTGATATTGGTAGACTCGCCTTTAAGTATGATATCTAGTACGAGGTCATTTCTTAGAGTCCATCTTCCTTTATTAAGTATATGTGCTTGAGCATTACCACTAAACATACAACGTGTAATTTTTGCAAATGTATCATCATAGAAAAAAAATTGTGTTTTCTTTGTTTCGTTTGAAAGAGTGGTCATATTTTATATCTGTTCATAATTTTTTTAAAAGCTATATTTTATGTAATTGAAAAAAGGTATTAATACAAATAAATTTTATTCTGGAGATGATAATGAGGGCGTGGGTGGCTGTGTTATTATATTAATAATATGTGGAAATTCACCATTGTAGTAACTATTAAGTTCTTGGGAAATTTGATCAAGTTTTTTATAATGTTCTTTAAGAGAATCAGAAGCTTTAGGGTTAGATTCTATGCTGCCCATTTTATACTTTTTTGCAAGAGGGTTATGCAGATCAAGACAGGATTCTTTTATTTCGTACATTTCATTCATCAATATTCTTGGAACACTAGGGTTGTTTTTTTCACAGTTATAAGTTTTCAGTTTTTCTTCAATTTCGCGTTTTTTTTCCAGTAGCTCATGGGAGTTCACTTTTATTTTTTTCCCCCGATAGTTGAGCGGTACTCGTTTATTTTGGCTGTCGTTTTCAAAGTCTCTAAGAACAAATTTAAGTTCGATAATATGGTAAGGGCGTGCCGATCCTTCAGGGAGTGAGATTTTGATATTGGCTCGGAAGAAAAAATAGCCTGTGGCCGTTGGTTCTAGTATATGATTTTTACATTTTATAATTTCAGCATCATAGGGAAGAATTTTTTTATCTTGTCCATTATTTTGGAGAACTTCGAGAAGGATAGAGAGTGCTAGCCATTCTTCGTGTGTGCCTACTTCAGCTTGTACTCTGTGACCATCTTTAACTTTGTTATAGCGCGGTTCATGCTCGTTACTGAGAGGATTGTACGCTCCTTTTTCACGAAGGGCTTTTTCATCAAGGCGCTTTCCATTTTTTATTCCGCCATCACGAAAGGTTTTTTTCATACTTAAAGATGGGAAGATTTTCAAGTTTAGTGGTGGCGTATTTAAGTTTGATAGTGCCGTATCTGCTATGCCTAGGATATATTTTAAAACTTCTTTTGTACGTGGGCGGATGGCTTCGGCATCCTCAAGAAATTCTGCACGATTATTTGTAGGTTGCTCTGTTGGCACATTATTTGAAAATGATGATGTATGTTCTTCAAAGGTAGGAGCTATGTTTTTTTGAGCCACCATTTTTTACTATTTTCTGTTTATTTCTCTTAATTATAGAGTGTTGAGTATTAAATAATAGAATCAATAATATTATTTCCAGTAGAATACACTAATATATGGTTTATGTAAATAAAAAAGCTGACTTTTTATTATAAGTAAAATTTTATAGTCTCTTGCATCAACAATATTCAACATATATAACCGCTTCAAGTTTATAATAATTCTAAAAGGAGGAGCTTTATCTATGGCGATTCAACGTACATTTTCTATTATTAAACCGGATGCAACAAAGCGTAATTTAACAGGGGCAATTAATGCAAAGCTTGAAGAAGCCGGACTTCGCATTATTGCTCAAAAACGCATTCACATGACTAGAGAGAAGGCGGAAGGGTTTTATGAAGTTCATAAAGAACGTCCTTTTTTTGATGAGCTAACCGAATTTATGAGTTCAGCTCCGGTTGTTATTCAAGTTCTTGAAGGAGAAGACGCCGTTGCCAAGAATCGTTTGGTTATGGGTTCAACAAATCCTGAAGATGCGGAAGAAGGAACTATTCGCAAGGAATATGCATTAAATGTAGGTGAGAATTCTGTTCATGGCTCAGATAGTGCAGAAAATGCTGAAATAGAAATTGCATATTTCTTTAAAGATGAAGAAATAGTGGGATAAAAAATATTCTACTTTAACTAATTAATCCATGTTTCAATGGCTTCTTTGGCTCTCTGATTAGCGTCAGGGAGCTTTTCTATTTCAATAACAGCTGTTTCAAGATTATTGTCACGCGCTGCTTGTTCTATATTTTTTGCAATATTGCTAAGTTCAATAAATCCAAAATTAGCCGCCATTCCTTTTAGTTCATGACCACGGTACTGGATATTATTTATGTTTTCAGTTTCTTTTAATTTTTCAATCGTAGAAATTATTTCATCAGCAGTGCTAATAAAGCTTTTAAGCAGATCATTGAATTGTTCTCTACCCAAGCTATCAAGGAGATTTTGTAACATGTTTTTATCAAAAATATTGCTGGCATCACTCTGATTCGATTCAATGTCACTCTGATCCGATTCAAATGGTGGAGAAATTTCTTCTTCAGATGAATCGGTTTTTTGTTCATATGTTGATTTTGAAACAGGTTTTATTTCATCCATATTATTTATTCCTTCGATATTTGGAGTATTTGGAAGTGAGACAGGATTATCAAGATTGTCATTATGTACTTTATTTAATGTTTCAACCAGTTGTTCAGGGTCAATTGGTTTGGCTATGAATCCGTTCATGCCGGCTTTGTAATATCTCTGTACATCATAAAGTGAAACATTGCCTGTGAGCGCAATAATAGGTGTTTTTGCAATATTTTTATCAGTAATAATACGGATTGTTTTTGCAACTTCTATACCGCTCATTCCCGGTAAATTTATATCGGTAAAGATAACTTCAAATACTTCATCTTTAATAATTTCCAAAGCCCTTTCTCCGCTTTCGGCAAGTGTAACATGGTGTCCGTCATTTTCAAGAAAGCCTTGTATGACTTTTCTGTTCATTTCATTGTCTTCAATAACGAGAATTTTTGTAGGAGTTATTTGAGAATTAGCATCTAGTGTTGTTTTATTTTCTTCTAAAGTTTCAGTATGACCTTGATTCATAAGTGTGCTAAAGAAAAATGTACTTCCTTTTCCTATTTCACTTGTTACAGCTAATGAACTTCCCATTGCTTCTGTTAGGCGTTTACAAATAGCCAGTCCAAGTCCTGTACCTCCATATTTACGTGTTGTGCTTTTTTCAGCTTGAGAAAAGGGATTAAAAAGATTGTTTTGAACATCTTCAGAAATGCCAACGCCTGTATCTTCAACACCAAGATAAATTTCGTAATCCTCTTTAATTACATCTTTTTGCTCTTCGAGTTTTATTGCGTGAAGGTGAATAGTTACGCCTCCTTCTTTGGTAAATTTAATAGCATTGTTAACAAGGTTTAAAAGTATTTGCCGTAAGCGTGTAGGATCACCAATTAAATATCGTGGAAAATCTTTGGAAATTTCGCTTTTTAAAGAGATTCCTTTTTCTTCAGCGTGGCCGGACATAAGCGTAACAACGCCAAGAACAAGTTTTGGCATATCAAAGTTAATTTGTTCAAGCTCAAGATGCCCACTCTCGATTTTCTCAAAATCAAGAATATCATTGAGAAGAGCCATCATTGTATCGCTTGAGTTTTGTATTGCTTGCGTGTAATCGGTTTGCTCTTTGCTTAATTTTGTATTGCCAAGAAGACGCACCATGCCCAAAATTCCAGTCATTGGTGTGCGGATTTCATGGCTGACAACAGCTAGAAATGCTGATTTTGCGCGATTTGCTTCATCAGCGGTTTCTTTAGCCATACGCATTTCCTCAGCGCGTAACATCTCTCTTTCTCGCAATTCAGCCATAAGCTCGCGTTCACGTTCTATTACACGTAACAAGCGAGCTTGATCCGCAGATTCTTTTGATTGTTGTAGTCGTTCAAGTGATTGTGCAGCTTGATTTTCTCTTGATTTTAAATAGAATTTTTCCTGTTCATCCATTTGTAGACTTTTATGTGTACCGGTAATGAAAAAGAAAGCCTGCGGAATAAATGCCAGCCAATATGCATTAATCGTTATAGCACTTGGTGTAATTATATTTGCAGCGCTAAGAGCTGTGATGCTGTTTCCTATAAGAAGTGAAAGCCATGCACTGGCAAAATAATGGCCACCGGGCTTTCCGATCTGTCCTTGTAAAAATGAGACGGACACGATAGCAATCATAGCGAAAGTTGTGGGAAGAAAGATCAAGAGATCATCTAAAATTGAACTTTCATCAAAAAGAATTATATTAAATAAATTAGAGAATATAATCACTATTCCAGAGGCAAGGAGAGTCATGTCTTCTGTATGATTTTCAATGGTGATATTAAGGAATAGTTTGGTTATTATCAGGCCTGTAAGTGTGCCGGCTGCATAGAGTATAGTAAGAATCTCGCCACTGAGAGACAGCGTTGCAAAGAAATGTGTATTTAATGCTAAAAGTAAGCATACACTTATCAGGTAATAAGCAAGGAAGGATAGATATTGTGGGCTTTCTTTTAAATAACTGACAGCTATAAAAAAACCTGACATGCCGATGAAAAATATAAGAGCTAACTTAAATAATATACGACCACTTCGGAGCATTTTAACATGTGCTTGCGGAGTCATTAAGAATGGTGTGATCGTATTGGGAAGTCCACCCTCCGCCTCAAGATATAAAATGATAAGCTCTGTTTGTCCTTTTGTGATTTTTATAGGTAGTGCCGCGCCCTGTAACTCTTTTCCAAATGCATTTTCTTTTTTATCTTCACGTAAAGCGCGAATAAAAGTTTCATTTCTTGTATAATTACGAACAAAAAGCTTGTGAGCCATGGCATTGCGACCATCAAAAACATCACCAAAATGAAGTATCCAGTCTTCATGTGAGGAGTTATTGGTAACTGAAAAAACCATCCAGACAGGAGATGCATTGAGGCCGAGATTAATAAGGTCAGTTTCTTTTCTTTTTCCACGTAAGTTATTTTGGTGTCTGGAGATAATAACTTGATAAGTTAGTTTTTTTTCAGGATCAGGTGTTATGTATATACGCGAACTTATTGGAATTTTAGATTGATTATCATTAAGTTCGATGCGTGTAGTTTTTGTGATTTGTGCTTTTGCAGTGTAAGGAATTGCAATTATGCTGAGAATAAGCACGGTAAAACAGCATATACTTATAAAGATATGGTTTATTTTTTTGTTTTTCACTATGGGAATGTGAATTTTTTTTATATTTAGAGCCATCTAAAATATTAACCGAATGATTATAACTTTTTAGCATTGTAGGCTAGTTTGAGTTTAAAGTGTAGAGTCTCTTTAAGACCGCTTTATGGTCGTTTTTTATTTTCTAACAAAATAAAGTCGAGCAACTATAATTGCTTTTCTGCTATTGAGCGTACAGCTTTTGGATACGCTATGTGTTCTTGTTCAAGAACGCGGGCGGCAAGTGTTTCCGGTGTGTCATCAGCTTTAACATTAACTGTGTGTTGTAAGATAACAGTTCCGCGGTCGCATTCTTCAGTGACCATGTGAATGCTAACGCCACTTTGAGAATCTCCAGCATCAAGAACAGCTTTGTGCACATGTAGGCCAAACATACCTTTGCCACCATGTTTGGGGAGAAGTGCAGGATGGGTGTTTAAAATTTTACCTTCCCACTTTTGCACAAAGACTTTTGTTAATATTCTCATAAAACCAGCCAGACAAATCAGATCAACTTGATACATGCTCAATGTTTCGAGCAGAGCTTTATCAAAAGATTCGCGGCTATCGTAATCTTTGTGGTTAATAATTTTAGTAGGGATACCTGCTTTCTCAGCACGTTTTAAGCCGTAAGCATTTGGTTGGTTAGAGATAACAATATTAATTTTAGCTGGAAAATTATCCTGTGAGCAGGCATCAATCAGCGCTTGTAGATTGCTGCCGCTTCCTGAAATCAGAATTGCAAGATTTAATTTTTGTGTCCCCATGACAACTCCAGATTTTCAAGGATTATTGATGGATACGAAATGCTTCGTTTTTTTATTATCCCAATTGTGTGAACGCTCTCTCCTTGCTCACTGAGGATTCTTGTAAGATATTCAACATCTTCAGGAGAGCAAATAACAACCATTCCAATACCACAATTAAGGGTTCTGGCCATATCGTCGTGATCGACACCTCCGATTTCAGAAATCCAGCGAAAGATGCTTGGTAGTTTCCATGTAGTTGTATCAATACGTGCAGTGCAGTTTTCCGGTAGTACACGAGGAATATTCTCATAAAGTCCACCACCGGTAATATGAGCCATGCCCTTAATGATTGGCTTGTTATCTTTATTTTTTTCTTTTAGAGCTTCCAGTATAGATTTTACGTAAATTCGAGTTGGCATAAGCATTAACTCACCAAGGGTCAGGTTTTTTTCGAATGGAACCAGACTGTCATAATCATATTCTTGTGTGGATTTAATAAGGTGGCGAATAAGAGAAAAACCGTTAGAGTGCAGGCCATTAGAGGCAAGACCTAAGATTATATCTCCTTCGGTAATTTCGCTTCCTGTAATAATTTGATCTCGCTCAACCGCGCCAACACTAAAGCCTGCAAGATCATAATCACCAGAGGCGTATAAACCGGGCATTTCAGCAGTTTCACCACCGATGAGAGCGCAACCGGCTTGTGCGCAGCCATTGGCTACACCTGCAATTACGTCTTCTGCAACGTCATTAACAAGTTTTCCTGTAGCAAAGTAATCAAGGAAAAAGAGAGGCTCTGCGCCCTGAACTATAATATCATTAACGCACATAGCTACAGCATCAATCCCGATTGTGTCATGATGGTTAAGATCAATGGCAATTTTTATTTTTGTACCAACACC
>JAGLMC010000078.1 GCA_023140215.1 Alphaproteobacteria bacterium | reverse complement strand
ACTGTCAAAGCTGTACCGCGTTTATAAGCAATGCCAAGCCACTCTTTACGAATCGGCACTATACCTTCTTGACTCCAAATCATATAGTAGTAATCAATTTGCTTAAGAAAATCATCTCGAAGAATATTAATAGACGGAGCTTCTTTAGCATAACTTTGAATACAAGACCACTCATCACAAACAGAAGCAGAAATAATATTAACCCCGACACCAAGTGCCAGCCATTCCAAAGATTGATTATGACTAAGATCGGTTTCAATTAAAATCCCTGCACATTTTTTTCCTTCCAAAAGAACATCATTTGGCCATTTTAAAGATAAAACCTCCGGTTGATCGAGATGTTTTTGCAACGTTTTAGCCAATGCAAGTCCGGAAAATAAAGAAATCTGTCCAACAGAAAGCACACTACATGATGGCCGTAACAAAATTGAAAGAAAAAGATTTCCACGTTTTGACACCCAGCTACGACCATGACGCCCATAACCTTTAGTTTGATTTTTAGCTTGAACAACCAGCCCTTCCGGCTCGCCGATAGAGGCATTAACTTTAATAATATCCTGCGTAGATTTTACGCTGTCATAAGTTTCAATATTCCAAGAAATACTCAAAACTCACAATCCCGCAAAAAGAACCGAAGCCGCACCCTGCGTACTTGCAACAATCAAACCGGGCTTTATAGCAAAAGCTAAAACAAACATAACGCTAACAAAAAGAACTATACGGCGTGCAAATGGAAGATCTCCATCAAAAGCATCTCCCTCCTCTTCAAAAAACATAACTTTAACAATACGCAAATAATAATATGCTGCCACAACAGAACTCAAAACACCAAACACAGCCAAAATATAAAGTTCCTGAGCAATAGCAGCTTCAAAGATTAATAATTTACCAAAAAAACCAGCCATAGGTGGAATACCGCTCATAGAAAACATTAAGATAGCCATAGCATAAGCCATCACAGGATTACTTTGAGACATACCACGCAAATCACTAATTTTTTCATAATCTGATCCATCACGGCGCATGGATAAAATAACAGTAAATACGCCAGAAGTCATAACCAGATAAATAATCAAATAAAGAATAACAGCAGCAACCCCGCCTTGCGTTCCGGCAACAACACCAATCAAAGCATAACCCATATTACCGATTGAACTATACGCCATTAAACGCTTAATATTTTCCTGCATAATAGCAGCAAAAGAACCCACAATCATAGAAGCCAGAGACAAGAAATAAATTATCTGCCCCCACTGATCGGCAATTGATGCGAATGGCTCGAACAATAAACGAATAAGCAGACCCATTGCCGCAATCTTGGGAATAATTGCAAAAAGAGCCGTCACACTGGTCGGAGCGCCTTGATACACATCTGGAGTCCACATATGAAACGGCACAGCAGATATCTTAAAAGCAAGACCTGCAAGAATAAACACAAGGCCGAAAGTTACTCCAAATGGTACGTTTTGAAGCGAAGCTAACGTATTACCGATAGCGCCAAAATCAACAGATCCAACAAAGCCGTAAATCAAGGAAATCCCGAACAAAAGCATACCTGAAGAAAGAGAGCCCAAAACAAAATACTTAACACCGGCCTCTGAAGATTTTAAAGAATTTCTATTAAATGATGCCAACACATAAAGGCTCAATGATTGCAGTTCCAGCCCCATATAAAGTGAAAGTAAATTATTGGATGACACCATCAACATCATACCAATACCGGCAAGCGTTACTAAAACAGGATATTCAAAACGTGCAATTCCCTCCTGCTTAAGATAACGAACAGAAAGAGCAACAGAAATAATCAGCCCTAAAAGAATCAAAAGCTTCATAAGCCCTGCAAACCGATCAAACTTAAACATATCGTTCAAAACAATTTCAGTATCCCAACTCATACTTAAAAGTAAAATCCCGCAAAAAGCATAGGAAAGAACGCTTGCCCAAGAAACAACCTGCATTGATTCATGACCGCGACACACGCCAACAATCAAAAATCCCATAGCCGTTAAGGAAAGAAATATCTCGGGCAACAATGGAAGAAGATTAAAATCAATCATTTAACTTGTTCTCCCTCAACACCAACAATAACATTACCAAAACCAGCAGCCACCTCCAGCTTTGAATGATATTCAGTCAGTAACTTATCAACCGATGGAGAAACACGATCAAGCACAACATTAGGAAAAAGACCAAGCCACAAAACCAGAACAATAATTGATAGCAAAATTCCATATTCACGATTATTCAAATCGGGCATTCCAGCAGCATCTTTATTAACCTGCACACCAAAAATAACACGGCGATATAAAATAAGCATATATGCCGCACCTAAAACCACGCCAATAGAAGCCAAAGCCGCAATTAACATATCAACCTGAAATGCACCAAGAAGTGACAAAAACTCACCAATAAAACCACTCGTTCCCGGCAATCCAACCGAACCCAACACAAAGATCATAAATACTGTTGCATATTTAGGCATATTTTTGACAAGACCTCCATATCGTAAAATCTCACGTGTATGTAAACGATCATACAAAACGCCAACACACAAAAAGAGAGCAGCAGAAATCAAACCATGACTAAGCATCTGAAATATTCCACCTTCAACGCCTTGTGTTGTAGCTGTAAATATACCAAGTGTCACGAACCCCATATGCGCCACAGAAGAATACGCAATCAGCTTCTTCATATCTTCCTGAACCAATGCAATAAGTGATGTATAGATGATCGCAATAATACTAAGCCAGTAAACCATAGGTGCAAAAAACAAACTTGCCTCTGGGAACATAGGCAAAGAAAAACGTAAAAACCCATATCCACCCATTTTCAAAAGCACACCGGCAAGAATCACCGAGCCGGCCGTAGGTGCTTCAACATGAGCATCCGGCAGCCACGTATGCACAGGCCACATAGGCATTTTCACAGCAAAACTTGCAAAGAACGCTAGCCAGAGCCACATTTGCAAATCTCTTGCAACTGGATTATCCATAAGCACGATAATATCTGTTGAACCAACTTGCGCATACAACGTCAAAAGTGCCAACAGCATAAGTACAGAGCCCAAAAGCGTATAAAGAAAAAACTTATAGGATGCATAAACACGCCGCTGACCACCCCAAATACCGATAATCAAAAACATCGGTATTAAAACACCTTCAAAAAAAGTATAGAATAAAACCGTATCAAGCGCGCAGAAAGTCCCAATCATAAAAGTTTCAAGCACCAAAAAAGCAATCATATACTCTTTCACACGAACTTTAATAGATTCCCATGAAGCCAAAATACAAATCGGAGTCAAAAAGACCGAGAGCAATATAAAAAAGAGAGAAATCCCGTCTACACCCATGTGATAGCTAATACCAAACGGCTTAAACCAATTACTTTTCTCAACAAACTGAAATTCTGCTGAAGCCGAATCAAACTGTAAAAACATGAACAGGCCAAATGCAAAAGTAAATACAGAGGTAAAAAGAGCTACATACCTTGAATTACGAGCAACATATTCTTGTTCACCCCGAATAAACAAAATAATCACCACTCCGGCAAGGGGCAAAAACGTCATAGCTGATAAAAGTGAAAATTCAAACATATCTTAAAATCCTTGACCCACTCTAAAAATAACCCAAGAAACAATCCCGATCACAGCAACAATCATCATAAATGCATATTGATAAATATATCCGCTTTGAAATCTGCTTAACATTCCGGCAAATTTTCTAGAAACTTTAACACTTCCATCTGGACCAAAACGATCAATTATATTCTGATCCCCACTACGCCAGAAAATATTTCCAAGACAATAAACACCACGAACAATCAAACGATTATATATCTCATCAAAAAACCATTTGTTAAAAAAGAGCATATAAATCCATTTAAAAGCTGATGAAAACTTAGCCGGTAAACTAGGAATCCAAAAATAAAAAACATATGCCGTAACAATACCAAAACCACCCATAAGTAATGGCAGTCTTTTGATCCAAAACGGTGCATTATGCGCCGCAGTAATAGTGTCATTTTCCTGTAAGACTATAATAGTTTCATGCCATATAGAATGATGACCAACAAACATATTATAAAACACAAAGCCTACAAACACCGCACCTGCTGCCAAAATAAAGAGAGGGGCAAGTATTACACTTGAAGATTCACGAACACGGCTCATAACATCCTTGCTCATACGAGGTTCACCATGAAAAGTCATCAACAACAAACGCCAGCTATAAAACGCAGTCATAAAGGCCACTATAATCCCAATCAAAAAAGCAAAATCACCAAACCATGTATGATCCGCCCAGACTGCCTCTAGTATGATATCTTTAGAGAAATAACCGGCAAATGGAAATATACCGGCCAAAGCCAAAGAACCAATCAACATAAGTGCATATGTTACAGGTATTTTCTTATAAATACCGCCCATTTTACGCATATCCTGTTCATCACTCATAGCGTGAATAACAGAACCGGCTCCAAGGAAAAGCAGAGATTTAAAAAACGCATGGGTCACGAGATGAAACATTGCCGCGCCATAAGCCGAAACACCAAGCGCAAAAAACATATAACCAAGCTGGCTCATAGTTGAATAAGCAATGACCCGCTTGATATCAAATTGCGTCATAGCAATCGTCGCAGCCATAAAAGCAGTCAAAGCACCAAAAACAGTTACAACCATTAATGCTATTGGAGCATACTCAAAAACCGGAGAAAAACGAGCCACAAGAAAAACTCCTGCCGTCACCATCGTTGCTGCATGAATTAAAGCCGATACAGGTGTTGGCCCTTCCATCGCATCAGGAAGCCATGTATGCAAACCAAGCTGAGCTGATTTACCAACAGCACCAACAAACAAAAGTAAACACACAACCGTCAAGGCATGCAGATCATATCCGAAAAAAGTAAACATAGTTTGTGAATGTAATTGTGCATTATTAAAAATAATGTCAAACTCAATGGAACCAAAAATAACAAACAGCAACATAATACCAAGCACCAAGCCTAAATCACCGACACGATTAACAACAAAAGCCTTAATCGCTGCTGAATTTGCCGAATCCCTATTATTCCAAAATCCAATTAGCAGATAAGAAGCAAGCCCAACGCCTTCCCAACCGAAAAAAAGCTGAAGCAAATTATCAGCAGTAACCAGCATTAACATCACGAAAGTAAAGAAACTCAAATAAGCCATAAAGCGCGCCTTACACGGATCATGACTCATGTAACCAATAGAATAAATATGCACACATGCGGAAATAATATTAACAACACAAATCATCACAACAGAAAGCTGATCAATACGTAAAGCCCAAAAAGCTGAAAACTCGCCAGAACTTATCCATGGCGAAAGAACTGTAGTATATCCATGACCGCCAACAACATCAAAAAATAACAAAATAGAAGCAAAAGCCGCAACCACAAGAGCAGAGCATGTCACACACTGTGACATACGATCACCAATCTTTTTTCCAAACAACCCTGCAATCAAAAAAGCAAACAATGGAAGAAACACAGCCAAAAGTTCCATATAAGCTATCCTTTCATCGCCGAAATATCTTCTACAGCAACAGAGCCTTTATTACGAAAAAACGTAACCAAAATAGCCAAACCAATAGCCGCCTCAGCAGCAGCAACAGTCAAAACAAATATTGCAAAAACCTGTCCGGTTAGATCATTTAAGTAATAAGAAAAAGCAACAAAATTAATATTAACCGCAAGCAGCATAAGCTCAATTGACATCATGATAACAATCACATTTTTCCGGTTTAAAAATATCCCAAACACACCAAGCGTGAAAAGTGCTCCTGCTAAAATAAGATAATGATGTAAGTCAATTATCATCATAAATTACATTCCTATCCGTGGAGTAACTTTTTGAACCTCAAAAGCATCCTCCACCTTTCTAGCTTGCTGATCAGATACATTCTGATGACGCACACCTGATCGCCTTCTATGTGTGAGTACAATCGCACCTACCATAGCAACAAAAAGAATAAGCCCTGCAATCTGAAATGCATAAACATAATCAATATAAAGCAAATGTCCCAAAGCCTCGGTATTTGTTAATTCACTAAACCGCTCAAACGGCGCATCCAAATACTCTTCATGCCCTGTAGCAAATGTCCAAGAACCATAAACAAAAACAAGCTCTATTATAAGAAGTGCTCCGATCATCATCCCAACTGGAACATACTGCATTGCTCCCTTACGCAAATCTGCAAAACTAATATCCAGCATCATAACAACGAACAAAAACAACACCGCCACAGCACCAACATAAACAATAACCATAATCAAAGCGATAAACTCAGCACCTAACAAAATAAATAATCCGGCAGAATTAAAAAATGCTAAAATCAAAAACAACACCGAATGAACAGGATTACGAGCCGCAATTACCATAAAGGCACTAAGCAACAAAATCCCTGCAAACAAATAAAAGGCTAAAGCCTGTACAATCATATAATTATCTCTAATATGAACAAGTCGGTATACTCTGACTTTTGTTTATGTTCTTTTTTTATTCTTTTCTTAAATTTATCGCAAGGCTTGATCGCTAAAAAATAAATATTTATTTCTAATTGCCATCATAAATACTTAAGAGCATATTCATTCAAATCTATTCTTTATAAAATGGAAAATAAACACCATGAAAATCAGCACAAAATTTCTTTCTATAGGACTAATAAGCTGTTCTTTAATAATAACAATGACATCTATTGCAAAAGCTAAAGATTATTTAAGCATAAGCACTGGTTGTTATGATGTTATAGATGATGAAAAAGCAGCAGATTTTCGCATCGAATACCGTCCCGACACACCTGTTTTACTTGACCTACTTCACCCATGGGCTGGAATAGAACTAACCTCTGACGGTTCCGTATGGGGTGGTGGTGGACTTCTTTATAATTGGGAATTCACTCCAAACTGGTACATTACACCAAACTTTGGTGCCGGTGTTTATATGAAAGGAAGTAGTAACCTTGACCTCGGACACACCATCGAGTTTCGCTCTCAACTGGAAATTACACATAAATTTGAATCAGAGCAAAAACTTGGTATAGCTTTTGGACACATATCCAATGCCAGTCTGGACAATGACAACCCCGGAACAGAAATACTTAACATATATTGGCACATACCATACTAAAGCCTAAATAAAACTCAACGATAAGGAGCATCTGCAACCAGATTAGCAGCGATCTGAGCTTCCCAGCGATCACCATTTTCAAGTAATTTCGCTTTATTATAAAGCAATTCCTCTCGAGTTTCTGTCGCATATTCAAAATTAGGCCCTTCAACAATAGCATCCACAGGACAAGCCTCCTGACACAAACCACAATATATACATTTAGTAAGATCAATATCGTAACGTGTTGTACGTCTTGAGCCATCATCCATTTGCTCAGCTTCTATTGTAATAGCCATTGCCGGACAAATTGCCTCACACATTTTGCAAGCAATACAACGCTCTTCACCATTTGGATAACGACGCAAAGCATGTTCACCGCGAAAACGAGGGCTTATATATCCTTTTTCATTTGGATAGTTAATAGTTACACGCGGAACAAAAAACATATATTTCAATGTTAAGAGAAAACCCTTAACAATTTCAGTCAATAAAAATGAACGTAAAACATGATCAAAAGTCATAAATATATCTCACTTAACTATACCCACTAACTAGGCAAAGAATCTGTTAATAACAACACACTGGAAAGCATTACCACCCAAAATAATGTCAGAGGTAAAAATACTTTCCACCCCAAGCGCATTAACTGATCGTAACGAAAACGAGGCAATGTAACTCGTGCCCAAATAAAGAAAAATAAAATCAAAGCTGTTTTAAACGCAAACCAGATAATACCGGGAATAAACTCTAAAAACTCTATACCAAAAGGAGGCAACCAACCCCCAAGAAAAAGAGTCGTCGTTATAGCACTCATCAAAATCATTGCTGAATATTCACCAAGAAAAAACAATGCATAAGCCATTGCCGTATATTCAACCATAAATCCACCTGTAATTTCCGACTCACCTTCCGGCAAATCGAATGGAGCGCGATTAGTTTCAGCAAGAATTGAAATAAGAAAAACAATAAACATTGGAAAAAGCAAAATTTGCATCCAGACAGGACGGGGAGCTAACACAATCTCTTGCAAATTTAAAGATCCGGTACACAACAAAATACAAACAATAACCAAACCCATAGAAACTTCATAAGAAACCATCTGAGAAGCTGCACGCAAACCTCCCAAAAATGCATAACGTGAATTCGATGCCCATCCTGCCATAATAATTCCATAAATTGTCATAGATGAAATCGCAAAAAGATATAAAACACCAACATTAATATTTGCCAATACCCAACCCTTATCAAATGGAATCACAGCCCATGCAACAAGCGAAAGCGCAAAAAGCATCATCGGTGCTAATAAAAAAACAACTCCATTAGCCTGTGAAGGAATAATAGTTTCTTTAGAAAAAAGCTTTATCCCGTCCGCAATAGGCTGAAGCAAACCAAAAGGGCCCACCAACATAGGCCCCTGACGACGCTGCATTGCGCTCATAACCTTACGCTCAGCATAAGTCAAATACGCTACAAAAAATAAAACACCGGCAACAATCAAAGCAATATAGAGCAATGTCCAAGCTGTCCAAATACCATATGGATCCCAAAGAGACAAAAGAGACTCAATCATAACAATCCCCTAATTATCATTACGCAGCCTCCAAACATTCTTTATCAGAACAATTAAAAGCCTCTGAACATTTCTGCATAGTTTCAGAAGCTCGGCAAATAGCATTCGTCATGTAAAAATTCTTAACCGGATTCACAAATGAGGCTTTGCTGACTTTCTTCTTTTTACCGCTAACACACCATTTTGCAGGCTGAATTACATCAATATCACCAAGATGAGGCCATTCCTCCACAATACGCTCTTGCAGTTGAATTCGCGTATTATAAGGCAAAGAAGTTTTAAAACTCTCAGACAATGCACGCAAAATCTTCCAATCCTCACGAGCATCTCCGGGCAGTGAAGAAGCTTGACGAGCCTTTTGTGGCCGTCCTTCCATATTAACATAAAGCCCATCTTTTTCCGTATAGGCAACTCCCGGTAAAATAACATCAGCCCGCGATGCGCCATAATCACCATGATGCCCTTGATAAATCACAAAAGTTTTCCATCCAATAGAAGCACGCGCATCAAATTCATCCGCACCCAAAAGATAAAGCACTTTAATAGAGCCATCTTTTGTACCGTCAATAATACCGGAAAAATCGCGCCCCCCTTTCTCCGGCACAAAACCAACATCTAAAGCACCAACGCGGGAAGCCGCACGATGAAGAATGTTAAATCCATTCCAATTCTTTTGTATAGCCCCCATATCTTTCGCAGCATTACAAAGCGCATGATGAACAGCCTCACCATCAGAGCATTCAAACACACCGGAACCAACTATTATCATTGGTTTCTTTACGTTATTCTTCTTGGCATAATTCTTAGCAAGCTTTAGGAAATCATCCAAACTACTTCCAGCATGAGTATAAGAATACGTCAAATCAACCGGTTCGCCAATCAGCACAATCGGAATACGGCGCTCTAAAACATTACGGCGAATACGAGCATTTATAAGAGCTGCCTCTTGTCTTGGATTTGTACCAATAAGAAAAATAGCATCAGCCTCATCTATTCCTGAAATCGTTGAGTTAAAAAGATAACCGGAACGATTCGACGGATCAAACTTAGCACCGTCTGTACGACAATCCATATTAGGTGAGTCAAAACCGGAAAGAAAATCCTTAAGAGCAACAATCGATTCAACATCAACCAGATCACCGACAAGACCGGCAATCTGATCACCTTTGATATTTTTAAGCTTTTTCTTAATATAAGCAAAAGCCTCTTCCCAACCCGTTTCAACAAGCTTTCCTGTATCCTCATTACGAATATATGGCCGATCTAAACGCCCTTTATTCAGACCGTCATAGGAAAAACGGGTTTTATCATCAATCCACTCCTCATTAACATCTTCATGCAAACGGGGCAAAATGCGCATAACTTCACGACCACGAACATCAGCGCGTATGTTACACCCCATAGCATTATGAACATCAATAGTTTCTACTTTTTTAAGTTCCCAACTCCGAGCCTTAAAAGCATAAGGTTTAGATGTCAAAGCCCCGACCGGACATATATCAACCAAATTTCCAGAAAGTTCCGTTTTTATAAATTCGTCAACAAAAGTTCCAATCTCAGCATCTTCACCACGATTAAGCTGCCCCAATACGGGAGTTCCGGCAATTTCTTCTAAAAAACGAAGACAACGGGTACAATTAATACACCTAGTCATTACAGTTTTAATAAGCGGGCCAAGCTCTTTATCCTGAACCTTGCGCTTTTTTTCATTAAAACGTGAACGGTCAAATCCATAGCCAACAGCTTGATCCTGTAAATCACACTCCCCGCCCTGATCACAAACAGGACAATCAATAGGATGATTAATCAACATCATTTCCATCACGCCCTTGCGAGCTTTTTGCACCATTTCAGAATTTGTTTTAACAATCATATTATCGCCACATTCCACAGCGCAAGAAGCAACAGGCTTGGGAGGGCCACCCTCAATCTCAACAAGACACATCCGGCAATTTGCAGAAACGGAAAGCCTGTCATGATAACAAAAATGTGGTATTTCAATACCTAGCTGTTTAGCCGCCTGAAGAATGCTAGTTCCAGATTCAACCTCAACCTTCATTCCATCAATAGTCAATTTAGGCATAGTAAAACACGTACCCTTTTCATTAAATTAAAACACCATCAAGCAAATGTACCGCGCTAATATATAAAGTAAATGAAAATGATTATAAATAACTAAAAAGCTTGACGATTCACTTTTCATAGCTTAACCCAAACTCCTTAGAACACCTTATATGTACAGGAAAAGATATGATACGCATTGAGGTTCTTTCTCACGATGATGACGGGCGCGCCATCAAAATTGAGAATATATTAAAGAACAGTGGTAAAACCGCCTCTGTTCGCATTGTTGACGTTTATACATCTGAAAACCCGAAAGCATCATCACACGAATTCACAACCAGCCTTACAAACCCAATAACACAAAAACTTAACGATTTTCCTAATAATTTTGACTGGGCTCTTGAAATCGGATACTTACCCGGCGTTACAGATAATACCGGTCACACAGCGCAAGAACTATTAAAACTGGCCGGTGGTGAAAATGATACTACATGCTATTCTTCCCGCCTGTTTCTAATTAAAGGTGATCTTGAAAAACAAGACATAGAATTACTTGCAACAACGCTATCTAACAAACTAATTCAACGCGCATCTATCAAAAGCCGTAAAGAATTTAATAAAGATGGTGGCATGGATATTATAATTCCAAAAGTTCATCTGGAAAACAAAGACATATCCGCTGATGATATTAATCTCGATATTTCTAATGAAGAACTGGAAACAATAGGCTCTAAAGGAATCGCAAATAAAGATGGATCAAGGCGCGGGCCTCTCGGTATGTCATTGCTCTATATGCAAGCCGTAAAAGAATACTTCATAAAAAAGGGTCGTCCGGCAAAAGATATAGAACTGGAAACCATTGCACAAACATGGTCAGAACACTGCAAACATACAATTTTTGCCTCACCGCTTGATGAAATTAAAGATGGAATTTACAAACATTATATAAAACGTGCAACGCAAGAAATCCGCGCTAAACGCGGTAATGACGATATTTGCGTATCAGTATTTTCTGACAATGCCGGAGCTATTATTTTTGATGAAAACTGGCTGATTACAGATAAAGTTGAAACGCACAACAGCCCCTCTGCTTTAGACCCATTCGGCGGAGCAATTACAGGTATTGTTGGCGTAAACCGTGATTGCCTTGGCTTCGGAATGGGTGCTAAGCCCATAATTAACAGATATGGATATTGCCTTGCGCCAGTCCAAACAAGTCAAAAACACCTGCCCTTTAAAAAAGAAAATAACAAAGAAACAGAAAAAGTAACTATCCCTCAATACTACCGTGATAAAAACCTGAAAACCCCAATTCTTTCACCGGAAACCATTATGAACGGTGTTATTCAAGGCGTTGAAGTTGGAGGAAATTGCTCTGGGATTCCAACCCCGCAAGGATTCGTTTATTTTGATAAACGCTATGTTGGAAAACCGCTTATCTTTGTTGGAACTATTGGCCTTATACCGCGTGAAATTAACAACAAACCAAGCCATAAAAAACAAGCCCGTCCGGGAGATAAAATTATAATGCTTGGTGGTCGCGTTGGACGCGATGGCATTCACGGCGCAACATTCTCCTCAGTTGCCCTTGATGAAGGCTCACCGGCAACAGCCGTACAAATTGGAGACCCGATAACACAAAAAAAATTCTCGGATGCTTTAATAAAAGAAGTACGCGATATGGGACTATACAGCGCTATTACTGATAATGGTGCCGGCGGACTTTCTTCTTCTGTTGGTGAAATGGGAGAGCAATCAGGCGGTTTTCATGTTGAATTAGAAAAAGTACCACTAAAATATCCCGGAATGGCTCCATGGGAAATCTGGATATCCGAGTCACAAGAAAGAATGACACTAGCTGCTCCAACTGAAAATACAGATAAAATCATTGCTTTACTTGCAAAGCGTGGAGTTGAGGCTACAGTCATTGGCACTTACACCAATACAAACCGCGCACATATTACATACAAAAAAGAAACTATCATGGATATGGATATGGATTTTCTCCATAATGGTATTCCTGAAACACCGCTAACAAGCTCTTTCACACTAAACGATAAGTCCGAACCAAACATCTCAGAGCCGACAGACTATGCACAAACTCTTAAAGATATGCTTGGACGACTTAATATATGCTCCAAAGAATTTATAGCTACGCAATATGACCATACTGTACAAGGAACAGCCGTTCTAGGTTCATTACAAGGCTCAGGCAGAATTTACGCTGAAACCTCAATCACAAAACCTGTTTTTTCATCACCAAAAGGAATTGTTCTCTCACAAGGACTTGCACCACGATATAGCGATATTGATACTTATCATATGGCCACAGCAGCATTAGATACAGCCATACGTAACGCTGTAGCGGCAGGCGTTGACTTTAAACAACTCGCCATTCTTGATAATTTCTGCTGGTGTTCCTCAGATGAGCCGGAACGTCTAGGACAACTAAAACGCGCTGCTGAAGCTATATACAATTTATCTGTCCTATATGAAACACCCTTTATTTCCGGCAAAGATTCTATGTTCAATGACTTCAAAGGATTTGATGAAAATGGAGACCAAATAAAAATTTCCGTGCCCCCTACTCTTTTAATCTCCAGTATTGGAATAATTGATAATATCAAATACTCAATATCACTAGAACCAAAAGCCGTCGGTGATTTTATATTCCTGCTTGGTGAAACCAAAGATGAACTTGGAGCAAGTGAATATTACAATATGCACGGACATCTTGGACAAAATGTCCCGCAAGTAGATGGTGAAAAAAACCTTCAACTTTATACTCTTTACGGTAAAGCCGCCCGTGAAGAAATGATTAGCTCAGCAATCAGTATAGGACTTGGAGGATTAGGCGTTGCTCTAGCTAAAAAAGCAATCGCAGGACAGCTCGGCTTGAATATCGACCTTTCTAATTTTGATCTGCGCACAGACAAACTCTTATTTTCCGAAAGTCAGGGACGTATTCTTGTAACCGTATCGCCTTATAATATAGAACCATTCAAACAAGCATTTGAAGGTTTTTCCGATATTCACTTAATCGGTCAGGTCACTGATGATGATGTTTTAAATATAAACAATGTTTTAGAGGCTGAAATTAAAGTATTGGAAGAAGCCTATAAAACACCTTTGGAGAACTATTAAATGACAGCAAGAGTAATAGTTCTCAGTGGATACGGATTAAATTGTGAAGAAGAAACTCTTCATGCGTTTAAATGTAATGGCTTTTCAGGCTCTATACGTCATATCAATGATCTAATAGAAAATCCGAAAGAACTGGATAATATACAAATCCTAGCCATCCCCGGTGGTTTTTCCTACGGCGATGACACTGGCTCTGGAAACGCATTTGCACAAAAAATGAAATTAGCAATTTGGGATGATCTCCAAAAATTTGTAGAACGTGATACATTAACACTTGGAATTTGTAACGGTTGCCAAATTCTCGCCAATCTTGGTCTAGTCCCCGGATTTAAGAAAGACTACGGAGATCGCCTTGTTGCTGTAACACATAACGTAAGCGCACGTTACCAGTGTCGCTGGGTTAACATTAAAACCGGAAAAACAAAATCTCCATGGTTTAAAAATATAAAATCCATGCACATTCCGGTAGCACATGGTGAAGGACGTTTCATGATGAAAAAAGAAACGCTTAAAGAACTTAAGAAAAACAATCAAATAGCAGCAAGATATATAAAATCGGACGGAAGCAATGCTGATGGAGAATTTCCATACAACCCAAATGGTTCAATAGAAGACATTGCAGCCATAACAGATCAAAGCGGTAAAGTGCTGGCTATAATGCCACACCCGGAGCGCGCAATGTTCACATGGCAGCGTGATGATTACCATAAAATCAAAGATCAAGCACAACGAAACGGTAAGAATATTTTAAAAACAAGCGATGGAATGACAATCTTTAAAAACGCAGCTACATATTTCGATACTTCAATAAAGAAATAACCCTATTATTTCCCTTAACCTAAATATAATAATTTATATTAAAAATCTGACATTTTTAATACAAGTCCTCAAACGCCGGACATGCTTCGGGCATATGCCCGCCGTGCAGTCGCACGGTACAATTTTAAATAGAATCTGCACGATTCTTATTCAAAATCACTATAATTACCAAGTGCTGGTTTTCTATTAATTTTTTTAAGTTTTTATTTTATTTGTAAATTTCTCTTGACTTTTGGAAAAAAGTATAGGAATATATTCATCAGAAGCACCACAAATACGTTTACATAAAAATTACAGGGGCAATATATTTAACGCAAAATGATAATATAACGAGATCTCCGTCAGCGCATGCAAGTAATATTATTACACGAATAAAAAAAGATTGACAAGTGTGTATTACTGTATTAGCTTGATAACTCAATAATACAAAATTGGAATTGCATAACGTGCAAAAAGACGAAGAAAGAAAATTGTTTGAAGCAATTTTAAAACTTGAAACAACAGAAGAATGTAAACAATTCTTTTATGATCTTTGTACGCCTGCCGAAATAGAGGAATTTACTGCGCGGTGGCATGTTGCACGAATGTTGACTGAGAAAAAGCCTTACCGCCAGATTGCCGATGAAATAGGAGTTAGCACTACTACAGTGGGGCGTGTAGCTCGTTTTATCAAATACGGACATAACGGCTATACCACAATATTAAAACGGCTTGGGCATATCTAATGGAAAACACAAGATTAAAAATAGCCGTTCAGAAATCGGGACGGCTGGCAGAGCGTTCGCTTGATTTGCTATCTAAATGCGGTATTACGCTGGAAAGAAGCAAAGATCAATTATTATGCCGTGCGCAAAATTTTCCATTAGATGTACTTTTAGTACGTGATGATGATATTCCTGCTTTTGTAGCTACAGATGTATGTCAGTTAGGTATTGTTGGTGAAAATGTATTGTTTGAGACACAAGAATTTGAGGCGCAAGAAAACTCTGAAAATGGCAATTTTTCCAAATTAGAGACACTTGTAAAATTTGGCTTTGGACAATGCCGTTTATCATTAGCCGTACCAAATGAAATAAATTATGAGGGATTACAATTCTTTAATGGAAAGACAATTGCTACTTCATATAAAGGACTGTTAGCGCAGTATCTTCAAAGCCAAAATATAAATGCAAAAATCGTAACTATGCGCGGTGCGGTAGAGATTGCCCCAAAAACACACCTTGCCGATGCTATTTGTGATTTGGTATCCACAGGCAATACACTAACTTCAAATGGATTAAAAGAAGTTGAAACTATCCTGAACAGTCAAGCAGTGCTGATTAAAAACTTAAATATGCCGGACAATCTGAATAGTATTTGTGTCCGTTTAGTCACACGCATGAATGCTGTCCTGAAAGCGCGAAATAGTCGCTATATTGTCTTACATGCACCGATTAATGCGCTGGATAAAATCAAGGCTGTTCTACCCGGTTCTAAAGCACCAACAATTATTCCCTTAAAAGGTTGCAATGAACAAGTTGCTGTTCACGCTGTAAGTGAAGAAGAAGTGTTCTGGAATACGATGGAAGACCTAAAAGACAAAGGGGCTAGTTCTATTCTCGTTTTACCAATAGAAAAAATGATGGATTAAGTCATGAAAACAATTATATGGAATAGCTTGAATAAGACAGAACAACAAGCATGCTTGCAGCGTCCAACTTTTACAAATAATGCCGATATTGTAGCAAAAGTTACAGACATTCTTCAAAACGTCCGGAAAAATGGTGATGAAGCTGTGCAAAGCTATACAAAGCAATTTGATGGTGTGATGTTAAAATCATTTCTTGCTGAAAAACAAATAGAATCTCTTGACCAAAAAATCTGTAAAGCCATTGATAATGCTTATAAAAACATTAAAGAATTTCATCAAAAACAAGGCTTTACATCTTATTCGGTTGAAACAATGCCGGATGTTAAATGTCAGCGTATCGTGCGCCCTCTTGAAAATATCGGCCTATATGTACCGAGTGGTACTGCACCGCTTGTTTCTACAGCTTTAATGCTTGGTGTACCTGCACAAATTGCAACATGTAAAAATATCATACTCTGTACACCATGTGATATAAACGGCGATATAAATCCCTATATCTCTTACGCAGCGGAATTATGTGGAATTACTAATATTTTCAAAATCGGTGGCGCGCAATCCATTGCTGCTATGGCTTACGGCACTCAAACCATTCCCAAATGTTGTAAAATTTTTGGCCCCGGCAATGCTTATGTAACAGAAGCCAAAATACAAGTATCACGCGATATAGAAGGTGCAGCTATTGATATGCCCGCAGGATCATCAGAAGTTTGTGTAATCGCAAATGAAACCGGCAATCCTGAATTTATTGCTGCTGATTTATTATCTCAAGCTGAGCATGATAAAAATTCGCAAGTAGTGCTTATAACATCATCGCAAGATTTATCAGATCAAGTTCAAAATGAAATTAATAAACAATTAAAGGCACTACCTCGCCGTGATATTGCCAAAGCTGCATTAGAAAACAGTCTTGCAATTATCGTAAACAATATGGATGAAGCTATCATGTTGGCTAATCAATATGCACCTGAACATTTAATTATAGCTTTTGAGGACGCAGAACAATATCTAGACGATATACAAAATGCCGGATCTGTTTTTCTTAACCAATGGACACCGGAATCTGTAGGTGATTATGCTAGTGGCACTAATCATGTTCTACCAACTTATGGCTATGCACGATCTTATTCAGGTTTAAGCGTTGAAGCTTTTCAAAAAACAATGACTGTTCAAACCATTACAAAAACAGGCCTGAAAAATATAGGACAAACAGTTGAAACCTTAGCTCTATTAGAAGGACTGGACGCGCACGCGAGAGCTATATCTATTCGCAGGGAGAGTATCTAATGGGGGAAGTATGTAATATAGAATATTTGAATTTTATTGAAACTACTTTAATACCGCAAGCAAACGAATGTCTGTACACATTTTATCAGAAATACTGTGACGGTGTTAACATTAATATTGAAACCAAATCTGATAATTCTCCTGCTAGTCTTGCTGACAGAGAAACAGAAAAAATCTTGCGTGATTTAATTATGAAGCAATATCCAGATCATGGTATTTGGGGTGAGGAATTTGGGGCTTATAAAATAGATAATGATACTATTTGGATACTTGATCCATTAGATGGAACGCTGGAATTTTTAGCTAAAAAACCTAGTTGTTTTGGTATCCTTATAGGATTACTTCATCAAGGCAAAGCAATTGCAGGGGCAATCGCCGATCCTATAAACAATAATGTTTTTCTATCGAATCAACCACCGATCACAAAGCAAATTAAAAGCACAATGTTATCTGATAGCATCGTAGCATGTACGAACCCTGATAGCATGTTTGAATCTTGTTTTGTGCAAGCGCTTAAGGATAACGTCAAAACCATAACACTAGCATTAAACTGTATGGGATTTACCAGTGTAATTAAAGGCTCAGTAGATGCCATCATAGAAAATCGTTTACGTCTTCATGATATTGCGCCGGTTCTTCCTGTTTTAATAAATGCAGGTATAACCGTCTTGGATTTAGAGGGTAATAATTACACCAACATACGGTTTGATGTTTCACAAGCTGCTACACAAAAATACGGTGTAATTGCCACACGTTCACCAGATTTAGCAAATCAAATTGTATCTTTATATCAGGAGAACACATGATAAACCCTATTTTAAAACGTGCGCGTCCTGATATTGTAGAGATGGAATCATATTCATCAGCACGTTCTTTGTATAAAAAACAAGCTAACATGATCTTTCTGGATGCTAATGAATGCGCATTTGAACCCTATATTGGCGCAGAAAATTTATCGCGCTATCCTGATCAGCAACCAGATCAATTAACCGATGTTCTATGCAAACTTTATGATGTATCCTCCCGTAACATGGCCATTGCACGCGGTGCAGATGAAGCCATTGACTGCTTGATCCGTATCTTTTGCACACCATATCAGGACAATGTCATCATTTGCCCACCGACTTTTGCAATGTATGAACATTCTGCAAAAATTCAAGGCGCAGAAGTTAAAACAGCTCCTCTAACCAACAATTTTGCTTTAGATATAAATCGAATAAAAAAGGAAAGTAATCAAAATACAAAACTGATCTTCATTTGCTCGCCCAACAACCCAACCGGTAATTTAATGAGCGTTGACGATATTTTGCAATTATGCACCGCCTTTGACGATACAGCTCTAATTGTAGTTGATGAAACTTATATTGAGTATTCTGAAAAAAGTACCGGTCTTTTGCCAAATATTGAAAACACACCGAATTTAGTGGTTTTACGCACACTTTCCAAATCCTACGCAGCAGCAGGAGTACGGTGCGGCGTTGCAATAGCGCAAAAAGATATCATTGCTTTAATTCTAAAAATCCTGCCCCCTTATCCAATTCCACAGCCGGTTGTTGAGACAGTAATGAAAATTCTAACTTCCAACAATTTACAACGTCTAACCGAAAAACGTGCCGCCTTGTTAGATCAAAAACAGCGTTCTATCACTGAATTAAAAACGATAGATATTGTAAAAACAATTTACCCTTCTGATACCAATTATATTCTAATTAATGTAAAAAACAGCAAAACCCTTATTGAAAAATGTATCAACAATAATATCATTATCCGTGATCAATCGCACCAGCCTACTTTAAATAATTGCATTCGTATTTCTATTGGCAAAAAAGAAGAAATGGACAAACTTCTATCAATTATGCACAACGAAGAATTACCTACATTGCCAAAACAACGAATTGTAACTGTCAATCGTAGCACCAATGAAACCGCCATATCTGTTTGTGTAAATTTAGATGCGCAATCTCCTGTAGTCGTTAACACAGGTATTGGATTTTATAATCACATGCTGGAACAAGTAGCAAAGCACGGTGGCTTTTCACTGGAACTGGAATGCAAGGGAGATTTAGAGATTGATCCACATCACACAATTGAAGATTGCGCAATCTTGCTTGGACAGGCAATAAAAGAGGCTCTTGGTGATAAACGTGGAATCGGACGCTATGGCTTTACCGTGCCTATGGATGAAGCTTTAGCGCAAGTCGTGATTGATTTAAGCGGAAGGTTTTATCTAAAATTTTCAGGTGATTTTCCTGAAAATATGGTGGGTGATTTACCAACTGATATGATTGAACATGTTTTTTATTCTTTTGCAGAAAACCTAAAAGCCACGCTTCATATTAACGTAGAAGGTAAAAACACACACCATATGGTAGAAAGTTGTTTCAAAGCTTTAGGTCGTGCATTGCGTCAAGCCATTCAATATAAAGGTGATGATCTGCCAAGCACAAAAGGAATATTATGATTGCGATAGTTAATTACGGCGGTGCAAATATTGCTTCTGTAATGTTTGCTTTAGAACGCCTTGGCATAAAAGGCATTTTAACAATTGATTCTGATTTAATTGCCAATGCAGATCACGTTATTTTACCCGGTGTTGGCGCAGCAAAATCCGCTATGATGCAATTACATGAGCATTGTCTTGTAGATTGCTTGAAAGCTCTGACTCAACCTGTACTAGGCATATGTCTGGGAATGCAGTTACTATTCAAACAATCACAAGAAGGTAACATTGATATGCTTAACATTATTGATAGCACAGTGAACAAATTTGATAAGAAAACATGTGAAGTTATTCCGCATATGGGTTGGAATACCGTATCTTTTAATAAGCCCCATCCTTTGACACAGAATATAACAAATGAAAATTATTTTTATTTTGTCCATTCTTACCGTGCAGAAACGGGTAATTATACATTTGGTAAAACAGATTATGGCACGCCATTTTCTGCCGTTGTTGTGCAAGATAACTTCATGGGATGCCAATTTCATCCTGAACGCTCCGGCAATGCAGGGGCACAATTACTTAAAAACTTTACGGAGATGTAATCATGATTATATATCCATCCATAGATTTGATTGATGGGAAATGCGTACGATTATACAAGGGAGCTTTTGCACAAAAAACAATCTATGAAACCACTCCCGTGAATATAGCCAAGTCCTATAAAGCTGATGGTGCGGAATGGATTCATATTGTTGATTTAGATGGTGCAAAAAACCCCGAAAATCGTCAGGTAAATCTGATTAAAAATATTATCAATGCGAGTGGGTTAAAGATTCAAACAGGTGGCGGCATTCGTAATTTTGATGATGTTCAGACTTTAATTGATGCAGGAGCAAGCCGCGTTGTTATTGGATCTATGGCTGTTAAAAACCCCGATCTGATAAAAGATATAATCTCCAAATTTGGTGCAAATTATATTTGTCTTGCTGCTGACGTAACAAAGCAAAACAATATATATAAAATCTCTATTTCCGGTTGGCAAGAAAGTAGCACAATCCACATAAATGATTTTCTAACAGACTATCAAAACGCAGGCATTAAGCACATTCTTTGCACTGATATTTCAAAAGACGGCACAATGCAGGGCTGTAATTTTGAACTATATCAAGACTTAATACAAAAATTTCCTGATTTATCTATTCAAGCCTCCGGTGGTGTTAGCACATTACAGGACTTAAAAACACTCACCACCGATGGAGTAATTATCGGCAAGGCTCTTTACGAAGGAGCCTTCACTTTATGCGAAGCATTGGAGGCAGTAACATGCTAGCCAAACGCATCATTCCCTGTCTTGATGTAAAAGATGGCCGTGTGGTTAAGGGCGTGCAATTTCGCAATCACCGTGACATGGGCGATATTTGTGATCTGGCACAAAAATATACTGATGAAGGTGCGGATGAGTTGGTGTTATATGATATTACAGCCAGTAGTGATGGACGCGTAGTTGATAAAAGCTGGGTTAATAAAATTGCACGATTTATTAATATACCATTCTGTGTAGCAGGTGGCATTCGCAATCTTAGTGATGCGCAAAAAATACTGAACGACGGGGCAGATAAAATATCTATTAATTCCCCTGCGCTGGAACGGCCGGATTTTATTACCGAACTTGCAGAAACCCTTGGCGCTCAATGTGTTGTAGTCGGAGTGGATAGCCGTAAAGAAAATGGTGATTATGTTGTTTATCAATATACAGGAGATGCAAACAAGACCTTGAAATCCAAGCACAATACATTGGATTGGGTGCAGCATGTGCAAAATTTAGGAGCAGGTGAAATTGTTATGAATTGTATGAATAATGACGGAATGCATCAAGGATATGATATAGAACAACTTAAAATTATGCGTGAGGTTTTAACCATTCCACTCATTGCATCAGGTGGCGCAGGAAAAAAACAAGATTTTATGGATGTTTTTAAAAAAGCCAATGTAGATGGAGCATTGGCAGCTAGTGTTTTTCACAGCAATCAACTTTCTATACCGGATTTAAAAACATATCTTAAAAATCAGAATATAGAAGTTAGATCATAACAATATAGTCGTTTGACTTTGCTTTACTAACAAGGAACAAACGACAATGTTAGAAAGTAAATGAAAATGAATATAATTGATATTGAACAACCTAATTGGGATAAAGGAGGTAGTTTACTACCTGCAATAATTCAAGACGCTAATAACAAAACCGTTCTCATGCTCGGCTATATGAACAAAGCTGCATTAAAGAAAACTCAAGAAAGTGGATATGTTACATTTTTTAGTCGATCTAAAAATCGCCTATGGATGAAAGGTGAAACATCAGGCAATACGCTTGATTTTGTATCTATACAGCTTGATTGTGACGATGATACCCTTCTCGTTCAAGCGCGCCCTAACGGCCCTGTATGTCATACTGGAACACAAACCTGCTTTGGTGATAATGATAGTGATGATGATAAAGAATCTGTGACCTTTTTAAATAAACTTTCTCTCATCATTAAAAAACGCCGGAAAGAAAAATCTGAAAACAGTTATACTGTAGAATTATTTCAGAAAGGTTCTAAACGCATCGCACAAAAAGTCGGCGAAGAAGGCGTAGAATTATCTCTTGCACACATAATTGGCAATAAGAAAGAAATTTTAAATGAAACTGCTGATTTAATTTTTCACATTTTAATCTTATTAGAAGATGCCAAATTAAACATTAATGATGTTTGCCAAGTTTTAAAAAATAGACATAATTCTTAAGAGCGTTACCTTTCAAGGCGTTAAGGTCAATTAATGGAGGTGATTTCAAAATGGCGCACCCGGGAGGATTCGAACCTCCAACCGCCTGATTCGTAGTCAGGTACTCTATCCAGTTGAGCTACGGGTGCATGAGGTATATTCCTCTGCAAAATGCGGGCAGACATTACTTGATATAAATTTTTAATGCAAGCCTATCATTCGCAGATCAACATTAATCACATAATTAAATATAAAAAAATATGGCTAATACTTGACACATAATGCTTTTAAAGCAATGTTATACTCAGGTGAATTTAGGAAGTAGAATCTATTTTGCTCTATTGATAATTTTACTCCATTGATACAAGTTAACAAGTTTTCAATAACTCTTTAAGTAAATAAATATGGTCAGAAAACACATGAGCTTCCGGAATAGTCTTCTTGCCCTATCAGGGTTTTTAATCATTTCGCTATTTAACCTCTCTCCAGCTCTTGCGCAGGAACAGGTTAAACGGCCACCGTTAGTAATTTATAATTCTCCTATTCCTGAAGATATAAGAGACAAAGTATACAGCAAGCCTGTACAAGTTCGTGAAATATATCCTAGTGAAATTGTTGGACGTGACTATTATTCACCAACATCCACACACGTAGCACATAAAATTAATGTGCTGGATGGCGAGCTACATAGCTTACAATCCAATGTAAGCGGATTGTCTTCAGAGTTAAGCTTGCTACAAAGAAAAAATGAAAACAAAGCCTCAGAATATTATGCAGCTATTGCTACAATCAATACACAATTACAATCCGGAACTACTCCCGGAAATCCGCGTCTATTGAAAAAAGTAAACACAGCTCAGGCTAATCTGGACAATCTTTCTGGAAGTGTTACTCAGCTAAACCGCCTTGCTGTTAGTGCTGCCGGCATTGCATCAGAAGCATCTTTCTTACTGGAATCCACACGGGCTACTTATAGTCTTTCAGGAGCTATTGAAGAAGATCATGTTAAACTTACAAAGCTTGAAGATTCCACAAACAATACACTCGTAATCATTGAACGTATTCTTAACAATGTTAATGACGATATTACTCGCACAAGTTCTTATCTCAGTTCTGAACGTAATAACTTACGGACATTATCTCTGGGAGTAATACATGGTGACTTGTTCGGAAAGAGTCTAGCTAATCATCCATTTGCAAATGCAAAAGCATTTAATGTTGGGAATATCAATAGTGACATTGCAGATACAGAAAGCACAGCGACATCCTCGTCCTCGTCCAATGCAGAGTCGTTAGCTCCATCAAATCCGCGTCCACTGGCAAAAATTCGTTTTGACCGTCCTAATGTTAAATATGAGCAACCTATTTATATGGCAATTAATGAAGCTCTTGAACGCTATCCTAATGCCAGATTTGATCTTATTGCTGTGCATCCTTCAACCGGTAATGCTGCCGAGATTGCCATTGAAAGCACACGTGCACGCAGAAATGCCGAGCGTGTATTGCGTACTCTTACACAAATGGGACTTCCTTTAGAGCGCATAGATCTTTCGTATGGAGAAAGTAAAGAAGCTTCAACAAATGAAGTTCATATCTACATTCGTTAAATTTATAGATACCATTGTTAAAAAATAAAAACCAAACAATCATATGTCGTTAGAATCTTCACGTACAAAATCCATAAATACAAGTGCTGTTGTTGTGCGCTTAACTGAATCGCCAGATGAAATTGAGGCGGCACAACGTTTGCGATATAAAGTTTTTTATGAAGAATATGGTGCAAAGCCAAGTGCTGAAATGAAAATTACACAACTTGATATTGATGATTACGATAAATATACAGATCATTTAATCGTTGTTGATAGTTTAAGTGGCCATGAAAAAATAGTTGGGACATACCGTCTTCTCCGTCAAGAACGTGCTAAAGAATATGGTCAGTTTTATACAAGCAATGAATTTGATTTAACCAGCCTGCTAAATACAAACGCTTCTGTGTTAGAACTTGGTCGTTCATGTGTGCTTCAAGAATATCGCACACGCCCTATTCTTAACATGCTTTGGCAAGGAATTGCCGAATTTGTTAGTAATTACAAAATAGATATTATGTTCGGATGTGCCAGCCTACATGGCACAGACATTGACCATCTTTCTGCACAGCTTTCATATTTATACCACTTTCATGTTTCCCCTGAAGATATATGCCCACGCGCATTAGATAAACATTATGTTGATATGAATATCATTCCAAAAAAAGACTTAAATCAACGCAAAGCCTTTTCTGCATTACCTCCACTGATAAAGGGCTATTTACGCCTTGGTGCCAGCATTGGTGATGGTGCAGTTATTGACAAGCAATTTAACACTACGGATATATGTATCGTTGCACAAACTCACCTATTATCCGAGCGCTACCTTAATCATTATGAACGTAAAAACCAAAAAACAATAGTACCAACTCCATCTCAAGAACAATCTGAACAATCATCTGACAAAAAAGATAGCTAATGACATCATTTAGAGTTATACTTAAATTCTTTTACTTTTTCTTGTTTTGTTTATTGGTAATCCCTACTCAAAGCCTTGTTCTACTTTTCACAAAGGGAAAGCATTCATATCACCTACCACGTCTTTGGAATGCTTCTATTTGTTCTGTTTTCAAACTTAATTATGAGATAATCGGAAAGCCCAGTTTCGACAAGCAAACTCTTTTTATGAGTAACCACCTCTCTTATCTTGATATTCCCCTACTAGGCAGCATTATAAAAGCCTCCTTTGTTTCAAAAAGTGAAGTCGCAAAATGGCCGGTTTTTGGATACCTTGCCACACTTGTTCAAACAGTATTCATTCAGCGCAAACGATCAGCAACGGGAAATCATGTAAATATCCTGCAAGAACGCATAAACGCAGGAGATAGTCTTATTATTTTTCCGGAAGGCACATCAACCAGTGGACTTAATGTGCTACCATTTAAGTCCAGCCTGTTTTCTCTAGCTATTAACGATAATAATGAAAATCTTTATATACAACCTGTAACCATCAAAATTCTTGAAATTGACGGACATGCACCACAATCAAAAGAAGAACATAATATATATGCATGGCCATTTGATGATGATATAGAATTGAGCAAACATTTAACCAGATTTGCTAAAATAACAAAAACAAAAATCCGCATTACCTTTCATCCCACATTAAAAGCAAGTGATTATAATGACAGAAAAGTACTTGCCAAAGCATGCTACGAAGCCGTAAACAGTGGATTATAATTAAAGTGCGTGTCTCGAATACAAAAATCAATTATAAACTAAACTGTAAATTAAAAAATAATATTCTAAAGGAGAAACTATCATGGCAGTAATTGATCCGGTTGAAGTTCCAAGACTTCAATCCTATTTACAACAAACATTTGGTGTTAAAGACATCGCTTTAAAAATGCGTGAAAAAGCAACAGACTCCGTTGAGGTTATTCTCAATGGTGAATTTATAGGCCTAATCTATAAAGATGATGAAGACGGTGAAATTTCCTATAATTTTAACATGGCAATTCTTGATATTGACCTACCGGCTACAATATAAAAACCCTTTTTCAACTCTAAGTATAATAATTTGCACTAAAAACCTGATATTTTTAATGCAAGTCCTCAAACGCCGGACATGCTTCGGGCTTACGCCCGCCGTGCAGTCGCACGGTACAATTTTAAATAGAATCTGTACGATTCCTATTTAAAAACACTATATTTTAAAATTTTTGCAAATTTACGTGCTAATTTGTTAAACTTATAGAGGATATATAATCGGGGCAGTATTCTCATGAATAAAAGAATTTTTATTATTGGATTTGGAATACTTTTTATAGCCATTAATATATGCATATCTGCGCTTGCATCGGAAAGGCTTGTTTTTAATCAAACTCTCAGCAAAAGATCACAAAAACTTATAAATAATTTTGTGACATATACTCCGGACATTGCAAGAATAGATGTTAACGAGGATGGTATTGATGAATTTATTGTCAGACCTGAGGACTGTATGAATTTAAAAAGCCATTGCATATATAAAATCTTAGCTGAAAGTAACAATAAAATAATAGAACTTGCAGAAATACAGGCAAAGCATTTAATGATTGGAAATACTACTAAACATGGCATTCGAAACATTTTTGCATTTAAAAATATACTTAACGACTTTGATTATGACGTATATATCTGGGAACCGAAGCAATCACAGTATATACTGTCAAAGTAAACAGGCGGAATTGAATGCAAAATAACTTAAAATCACATACAAAAACATTCGGTATCAAAGCAATGCTGTGTCTTTTTGCATGTTTGATTTCCTTTGAAGCTAGTGCAGCTTGTATTGCCGGTCTTCCTTGCATTACACCTAAAACTATTAATGATTCTTTTGATCCAAGTGACGGGCCAAATATTACAGGAGAAAATGCTGGCAAAAGCACTAGTGGCGCATGCGATGCAGACTTCATGAACCAGATTTACTCCAGAGCACTTATTGAAGCTGAACGGGAAAATGTAACCGGTCAAACAGTTATACGTAAACCGGACAGTGTTTTGGAATACACATGTTTTGATCAAATTGTAAGTAGAACAGCTAAATCTGTCGGCTCTTTTTTCTCCGAAACAATATTAGGAAATACCAGTCTTGATAATGCTCTTGAGATACTCGTACTCGATAGTCTAAAAAAATACGTAGATTCAAATTTTAAACATGATTTTCTTGGAGGCTCTGCCGATGGACAAAATAATTCCATTTCCGCATCAATAGGATCAGGAAATTATGACTGCCTTTTTATGAACAGCATGTATTATCTATCAAAGTGTCGTGACTTTGCCGTAGATGACCTGTTTATGAGTTTTGAAGAATTAGCAGTTCGTGATCCAAGATCACTACCAAAAACCTGCTCACCTTCAAAGACAATGATTACCTCTGATTATATTAATCTAGCCAACAATTCATCCACAAACGTTAATGAATACCCCTATGTAAACTTTGACTCGTCAAAAGAAAACTATTTAAATCGTATGTTAATAGGAACTTTAGGGCATAAATGTTTTAATCCTCCAATTCCGACAGGGCTTATGGTAACTGTTGTTATAAAAAATGTCGGAAGTAGCGGGCATGTAATAATTCAAAACAGTGAAACTTTTCCAGAACATGTATGTCCAAATCCAAGTTGTTATTACAATTATAAAACCAGTGAATGTAAACAAAATTAAATATCTTTGAAAAAGCTATTTGCGCTAAGGGCTATAAGTGCAGTAAAATACTAAAAAGGTGGAGAATATAAAACGTGAAAGAATTTCTAAAAACCACAAAACTAAGCGCTATCCTTGTCTTAACTATAGTAGCTTTGACACTGGGAGTATTAATACCTGACGTACAAGCACAAACACCGGCAGATTCACCATGTGATCCGGATTATTATGATTCTCTGGAATCGCGGGCATGGCTAGAGGCTCAAAGGGAAATTACACAAAATCAAAATCTTATCTTTAAGCCTGACAGTGTTCTTGAATACACCTGCTTTGACAGATTTTTAAATGAACTTGCGGAACATGCTATTAATATGTTTAGCGAAACAAGACACTGGGGAACTATACTTCCCTCAAATAGCATGGATAATGCTCTTAGAAATCTTGTTGGTTCTGCATTAAGCGGATATCTAAGTGGAAACTTTTCTCATCCAATGCTTGGAGGACGTCTTTCAAGCGTTATATATAAAACGGATACCATATCCGGTGGTTCATATACCTGCGATATTATGGATAGAGTATGGCAAACAGGTACGGTCATCAACAAAAAAGGAGACTACGACAGTACAGGTACAGCCAAATGTCGTGATTTTATTTCCAATCCTGAAAACGATGGTTTTTTTACATTTGAAGAATACAGGGATTCAGAAGACAAAAGATATCTTCCAAATCAATGCGAACCATCTATTTCAAATAGATGGACACAAGAAATAAACACAGCACTTGTTTCCGCACATACTCCATGGCAAGAAGACGATGTAGTTACATATTTAGAAAACTTAGATCCTGACAAGTGTTCCAAATCACCCACGATTCAAACAGGGTTAACTGTATACAGAGGAGCAGGAACAGATACTTATCCCGAAAAAATATGCCTACCACCGGGCTGTAATTACGACCCTAAAAGTAAAAAATGCACCCCAAATTAAAAAGAGCTTGATTTATCGAGAATTTATTGAGAATTTATCAGGAATATACTAAAGTAATGTGTCTCCGTTTTATACTTTATAATCATCCACTAACAGAATGTTACAAATGCTTAAATTTCATGAATCTTTTAAAAATACGTGTCATCAAGTAATAAGAAGCTATGTTGACAAACGAAAAACATCTATCAGAAAAATTCTTAATTATAAAAACAAGGTAAAAGTAACTCTTCCAGACTATCTTGTTAAAACTTATTACTGGGCTTATTTATCGCCTCAAAATGTCAGGCTTCTAGATCACCATTTTGTAGTTAACACAATTCTTTTTGGATATTACAGAAAGCTTCAAAACTGGTTTTTAGACGATCTTGATCCTGATGCTTCTGTTTTACAACCTGCTGCCGTGTATGGTGATCTTTCACAAAGAACACATCAGGCATTGTCTGATAAGGGATTTCTTCATGTAGAAGATATTTCAAGAATTCAACTTGCAAATACGCGCAGAAAACTCAAAAAGCCTAAAAATGTAGCTTACAAAGTCGCAGATGCTTCAGATCCGGATGGATGCATTGTAGATGTAGTAAACTGCTTTTTCTTGCTGCATGAAGTTCCTGATGATTACAAAGAACGCATTATAAACTCTCTTTTAGATCGTGTTGCCCCAAATGGAAAAGCTGTCTTTGTTGATTACCATCAATATGCAATGTGGCATCCTCTGCGCCCTATAATGTCTTTTGTTTACAAATACCTAGAGCCATATGCGAGAGGTCTTTTAAACAAGCCAATAAAAGATTTTGCTGAAAAAAGAGATGATTTTGTATGGGATACAGAAACATGTTTCATGGGTTTATACCAAAAAACTACGGCACAAAGAAAAAGTTAAAAGTTAAAAATGCTGAAACTTTATAAGTTTTTAACAGATATTAGCCACCCTGCTCTTATATCATTACTTAACCGTCGGCAAAATAATGGAAAAGAACTTCCTGAGCGTATTGAAGAACGCAAAGGTATTCCCAGCAAAAAAAGACCTGAAACATCGCTTGTATGGGTTCACGCTGCCAGTGTTGGAGAAGCACAAGCGGTACTGGTTTTAATTAATCTTCTACTTAGATATAATGAAAAACTTCACATTCTCGTAACAACAGGAACGATCACCTCTGCTGAACTGATGAAAGAAAAGCTACCGGATCGCGCCTTTCATCAATTCTATCCGCTTGATTATATGAATTGGGTGGAGCGCTTTTTAGAATACTGGCAGCCTGATTTTATTTTATGGATGGAATCTGAAATATGGCCAAACATGCTCCAAACTATTAATTCTCATAATATTCCAACAGTGCTTATAAATGCCAAACTTTCTAATTCTTCTTTTAGAAACTGGAAATTTATTAAAAATACAGCCCGCACTCTTCTATCAAGCTTTTCTTTAATTTTAACGCAAACACAAAAAGATGCAGAGCGGTTTAAAATTCTAGGAGCAAAAAATGTTAGATATACAGATAATCTGAAATACAGTGCCAAAGCCCTTCCTGCCTGTGACACTGACTTTAAAGCCTTATTAGGTTCTATCGGCAATCGTCCTATCTGGCTATATGCCAGCACACATAATGGTGAAGAAGCGCTTGCTTGTCGTGTGCATCAAACTCTTAAAAACAGCATACCTGATATTTTAACGATTATTATCCCACGTCATCCGGAACGTGGAAAATCCATTCAATCCGAAATCAATACTTATAAATTATCCTCCATACTGAGAAATGAAACAAAACAGCTTCCAGATTATGAAACAGATATATATATAGCCAATACACTTGGAGAACTTGGATTATTCTACCGAGCTACACCAATAGCATGCATCGGGCGTTCCTTTAGCAATGATGGCGGAGGTGGACATAATCCAATTGAAGCGGCTCAACTTAATTGTGCTATTTTACATGGCAAACATGTGCAAAATCTTCAGGAAATTTATGATGAAATAGGAAATGCAAACGCTTCTATTCAAGTAAATACCGAACAAGAATTAGTTAATACAATTTCTGATTTGCTAAACGATAAAAATAAATTACAAAAATATCAAGCCAATGCTCTTAAATTTTCACAAGATAAAGAGGCTGTTATTGAAAAGGTTTGGAGTTCATTATTGCCACTTCTTGAAAACTCTGGAATTATAGAGCCTCATAAACTGGCAAACATGAAATGAAGTTTAAAACCCCATCATTTTGGTATCGTTCAGAAGATAGCAAACCTCCATTCATTGAAACGATAATAACTCCCCTTTCCTCTTTATATGCTCTTGCTCACAAAATACATCAAGCATCAAAAACGCCGGAACATTTTGATATTCCTATTATTTGCATTGGTAATATTGTAGCCGGAGGTGCTGGAAAAACTCCAGTAGCTATAGCTTTAGAAAAAATAATAAAGAGCAACAAGCTCGCAAAAAACGCTTTCTTTCTTACACGCGGTTATGGAGGACATTTAAAACATCCTCTTGTTGCAAACTATCAATCACATAGCTTTAAAGAAATTGGAGATGAGGCTATTTTGCTTTCAAAGCATGCTTCAACAATTGTTTCAAAAAAACGTACTCTGGGAGCTGCTTTTGCAATCAAAAAAGGTGCAGACCTTATAATTATGGATGACGGACTACAAAATCCCTCTATTCATAAGGATATAAAATTTATTGTTATTGATGGTACAATGGGCTTTGGAAACAAAAAAACTATTCCTGCAGGGCCTCTTAGAAGCCGGCTCATGAAATCTCTTTTGTGCGCTGATGCATTTATCCTCATTGGTGAAGATAAGAGAGATATTCTCAAAATTCTTCCCTCTAACAAGCCTGTTTTCTTTGCTACTTTATCTGCTATAAAAACACCACCTGAAAATAAAAAATACCTAGCGTTCGCAGGCATAGGTTTTCCGGAAAAGTTTTTTAACACTCTACAATCATTAAAGTGCGATATAGTTAAAACGCTTAGTTTTCCCGATCACTACCCTTATTGTGAAAAAGACTTAAATCAACTTTTAGACTTGGCGGATGAAAATGACTCTGAACTCATTACAACTGAAAAAGATTACATACGCTTACCGGAAAGCTTTAAAGATAAAGTACAAACACTACCAATAGAACTGGTTTGGAATAATGAAACTGCTATTATAAATTTTTTAAAAGACAGGATTTCTATATCCTAATTAGTCGTTTGGTTTAGCTTTACTTTACTGACAAGGAATAAACTACTTTAAGAGCGCAATAATAATGTCAGTAAAATAAATGAAAATGATTATATGAAACATATCCGATACTTCTTTGAAGCTTTGCTTCTTTATATTCTCTTTTTTATCTTCCGTATTTTACCGGTTGAAACTGCCTCCAATATTGGTGGATGGCTTGGAAAAACAATTGGCTCAAATCTTGCTGCATCCCGCAAAGCATTTAGAAACCTGCAAAATGCTCTACCTGATTTGGATGAAACACAGCAAAAAAAAGTGATTTCCGATATGTGGGAAAATTTAGGTCAGATAATTGCTGAATATCCTCATTTGGAACATATTGCCGAAAAACGTACAGATATAAATGGAAGTGAAATTCTAAAAAGTATATTCGATAAAAAGCAAGGAGCTATTTTTTTCGGAGCTCATCTTTCAAACTGGGAAGTTAATTGTGCTGCAACGCTTAAACAATTCAACAAAGATATTGCCCTGACATATCGAGCGCCTAACAACCCGTGGAGTGACAAACTTCTAATGCACGCTCGTTCACTGGGAGGGCAACTCAAAGCCTATCCAAAATCCCGCAAAGGTGGAAAAGAACTTATTACAGCACTCAAAAATAAAAATTATGTCGGTATACTCATAGATCAAAAATACAACGAAGGACTGTCTGTTCCTTTTTTTGATATTCCGGCTATGACTAATCCGGTTTTTGTGCAGCTCTGCCAGAAATATAAATGCCCTCTTGTTCCTGTACGTAATGAACGGCTTGGAGCAGCTAAATTCAGGATTAACATTTATGAACCGCTTGTTCTTTTTGATGAACAAAACAACCCGATTCCTGTGGAAGAAGTTATTGCACAAGCTCATAAATATTTAGAAAGCTGGATTAAAGAAAAGCCCGGACAATGGCTATGGCTACACAGACGATGGGGTTAATTTATAGTTTTACTAGAAGAACTATCGGTGTTCCCCGCTCCATAAGCAATAAGAAAATCTGAATGTTCCGGTTTTGGAAATGCATGATTACCGTTCTTAAAATCTTCTTCAGCCAAAGTATAAATTCTAGCAAGATTAGCAGAATATAAACGCTGTCCGGTATTTGATAAAAACTTTCTCTGACAAACCTGATTAAGAAAAGCTATAATTTGTTGTGGATGTGCATCATCATCTTTTAATTCCTGTATGAAAATGCTGGTTTCGTATTTAGTAACCTCATAAGACATACCGGCAGATGTAGCTATATCGGCCTCATGGAGAATAATACTCATAATGGTCAGTTTTTTATCACTTTGTAATAATGAAATTTCCGGATCAAGATTAAGAGTATGCGCTTTTTCATCTTCTCCCAAAAAATGAAAACGATACGCTGACTTCATTTGATTCATTAGATTCACAGGATCACCAAGGGGCGAAGTATCTGTACATAAAAGCATAACACGCAGATATTCCAATATTTTCTTATCATCAAGCCCTGAATATTTCAAATATGGCTCTGACATATCAATTGATTGTGCTTCAAGATGACCTTGTTTAAAGATACCCTTAACCGTATTACCTTTACCATCATGCCCAAGATCATGAATGCATGCAGCGATAAGAAGCAAAGCAATGTCTTTATCACCTAATATCTTTTTAGTTCCTGCATATATATCATTGTGCATAACAATCATGCGAATTGTCTGCAAGAGAACTTTCTTAAAATGTATATTGTTGTGGTATGGATTGTTATTCTCAATCTCACCTAAAACACTCGCTAAAAGAAGAGCTTTTACATACTCTTCAGGCAAATCAAGTTTGAGATTTTCTATCGTCAAAATACATAAAGACATTAAAGATGGAGCATTATCAATAAAGTGCCATCGCTTTAAAAGTTCCACCGTATTTTTTGTCTGCTCATGCACACCACCCAAAGTTGAAAAAATAAAATTAGCATCCTTTTGTAAAACGACAAGATCTTTATCTACCGTTTTATTAATGCTTTCCAATGTATTTTCAATGACATGCGCACTTATTTGACCACCGGAAACTCTAGCTGCATCTTGAATAAATGTCATATATTTTTGCCGGAAGCGACTATTTAGAACCACAATTTAAACCCATAATCTTTACTATAATAATAATTAAAAACCATACTTTAATGATTGTAATGTATTTTTTACGTTTTATACATGCTTGAATGAAAAAAAGTAAAACTTTGCGTAAAGTATCACGATGAACTATAAAGTTATGGTTTTGAATATAAACGCTCTACATGAAAGATGATAATGACACAATGGACACCTGCAAGCTGGCGCGATAAACCAGTAGAACAAATGCCAACTTATAAAGATAAGCAAGCGCTTGAAAATGTGGAAAGAGAACTTTCCTCTTTACCCCCGCTTGTCTTTGCCGGTGAAGCTAGAAACCTTCAGCAAAATCTGGCTGATGTTGCTCAAGGAAAAGCATTTTTACTACAAGGTGGTGACTGTGCTGAAAGTTTTGCAGAATTTAATGCCAACAAAATTCGAGATACATTCCGCGTTATCCTGCAAATGTCTGTTGTGCTAACTTATGCCGGTGCTCTACCGATTGTTAAAATGGGACGCATAGCCGGACAATTTGCAAAACCACGCTCCAGTGATAATGAAACACAAAACGGTATTACGCTACCAAGTTACCGCGGTGATAATATTAACGGTTTTGAATTTACAGAAGAATCCAGAAAACATGATCCTGAGCGTATGCTTAAGGCATATCACCAGTCATCAGCAACACTCAACTTACTGCGCGCTTTTGCAAAAGGCGGATATGCTGATTTAAACCGTGTACATAAATGGAATCTTGGCTTTATTAAAAACAGTCCTCTCGGAGAACGTTATAAAGACTTGGCTGACCGGATTGATGAAGCTCTTCATTTTATGTCAGCGTGCGGCGTTACTAGCCAGACTGTTCCACAAATCTACCAAACAGACTTTTACACTTCGCATGAAGCTCTTCTTCTCAATTATGAAGAAGCTTTAACACGCATAGACAGTCTTACTGGTGAATACTATGATTGTTCTGCACATTTTCTTTGGATTGGTGCACGTACACATCAAAACGATCATGCTCAAATTGAATTTGTAAAAGGAATTAAAAATCCACTTGGTTTGAAATGTTCTCCTGACCTTGATCCTGATGAACTTTTACGACTGATTGATACTCTAAACCCTGAGAATATTCCGGGTCGTCTTACGCTTATTACGCGCATGGGACATAAACAGGTTGAAGAAAAACTAACACCTCTTATCCGCGCCGTAGAAAAAGAAGGTCGAAGCGTTGTATGGTCTTGTGATCCTATGCATGCCAATATCATCAAATCTTCAACCGGTTATAAAACCCGTAATTTCGAACATATCTTAAGTGAAATGCGTCAATTTTTCGCTATTCATAAAGCTGAAGGTACTCATCCGGGTGGTGTTCATTTTGAAATGACCGGACAAAATGTTACTGAATGTATTGGTGGTGCAGAAGAAATTACAGATGAAGATCTTTCCAGCCGTTACCACACACATTGTGATCCTAGGCTAAATGCCAATCAATCATTGGAGCTGGCTTTCCTAATTGCAAAAGAGCTTAAAGATGTAAAACAAAGAAACGAAATTGATCCGATCCTTGTAGATGCGGCAGAATAAAAGCAAATTGCTATGAATGCATTAAAAATAACTCTTGCACAACTCAACCCCATTGTGGGTGATCTTGAATATAACAAAACCAAAATTCTTGATGCATGGTCAAATGTTCCAAAAGAAACTGATCTGATTATCTTTTCAGAGCTTATTATATGTGGATACCCGCCTGAAGATCTCATATTAAAACCGTTTTTTATTCAAGAAATTAAATGCACTATTGATGAAATTTTGAAAGAGAGTAAAAACTTTAGCGCAGCTTCACTTATTTCCTGTCCATGGGAAATTAACGGAAAAATTTATAGCGCTGTTCATTTAATTAAAAATGGTGAAATCAAAGCAACAACCTTAAAACACCATCTTCCTAACTACGGAGTATTTGATGAGTTCAGAGTTTTTACATCCGGATCATTGCCTATTCCTATAAACTTTAATGGATATAAACTCGGCGTTATGATCTGTGAGGATATGTGGTACAAAGACACAGCTCAGCACTTAAAAGACAATGGCGCGGATATTCTCATTGTAATTAACGGCAGCCCATTTAATTCCAAGCAAAATGATGAACGCCTCAAATGTGCTACCCGTCGAGTACAAGAAACCACACTGCCCCTTATCTATATTAACCAAGCCGGTGCTCAAGATGAACTTGTTTTTGATGGTGCGTCATTTATTTTAAAAGAAAACGGTGAACTTGCTTTTCAAGGACATGAATTTGATGAAGGTATTTATCATACTTCCTTTAATAAAAAAACTAATTGGCATATTGAACATGACAAAACTATTAAGCAACTATCTTATAGTGAAGCAATGTACATGGCTCTTGTAATCGGATTGCGTGACTATGTTATTAAGAATAATTTTCCCGGTATTCTTATAGGGCTTTCAGGTGGAATTGATAGTGCGCTTAGCGCTGTTATTGCTGTTGATGCTCTAGGCGCAGATAAGGTTCATTGTGTGATGATGCCTTCACGCTACACATCACAGGACAGTCTGGATGATGCCAAAGAGCTGGTAAATAACCTCGGTGTAAAACTCGACACAATTTCAATCGAAGAACCGATAGAGACTTTTAACAAAATATTGAAGCCGCATTTATCTACTGATGCTCCCTCTACTACATTTGAAAATATCCAGCCCAGAACTCGCGGGCTAATTCTGATGGCTTTGTCTAATGCTAATGGTAATATGGTTCTTTCTACCGGAAACAAATCCGAAATGGCTGTAGGATATGCCACACTTTATGGTGATATGTGTGGTGGGTTTAACGCGCTTAAGGATGTTTACAAAACACAAGTTTATGAACTTTCAAATTGGCGTAATAAAAAAAATCACGTTATTCCAAAACGTATTATTACTAAAGCACCAACAGCCGAACTTAAAGAAAATCAAACAGATCAAGATACCCTTCCTGAATATGAAAAGCTTGATGATATATTGTCCTGCCTAATTGAACATGATATGGGAATTGAGGATATTAAAAAGCGCGGACATAGCCGTAAAACAATCACTCGTATATGGACTATGCTG
>JAGLMC010000077.1 GCA_023140215.1 Alphaproteobacteria bacterium | reverse complement strand
TGAACAAAAGATACCTCAAAGCACTACTGGAAAGTGGGCTATCTCTATACAAAAAACATCAGAAACAGATGAACATACTAAATACGATATGGCCGAAGGAAACATCTATATCACTGACCCAAACGGTAATACCGAAGAATATCCTTTCCGATCTGGCGGATGGGGGGAATATGCTGATAATAGCATGCTCCCCGGGCTCGACACCTCACAAGGCGAAGTTTTATACGATATTGACTGGAGAAGTTACGTAAATAACACAGAAGCCTTACCAAACAGCATGAAAGGTGCTGATGGCACCGGATCATGGCTCAGACTAGGAAGTCTCGTTGAGTTTACAGACCGTGGTGGTGTCATAGGTAAAGACAATAAGGGATTTTTTGGTTTTCATACAGATGGCAACGTACATGGAACTATAGGGTGCGTTGCTTTAGAAGATGCAGTAAGTAAAAGATTTTTTGCTCATTTAAAAGATATACCCAAAGATCAAAGACCTCAAACGATGACTGTTCTTCCAAAAACAAATACTCCTAATATGTTTACAAAATTAGAAAAAACAACAAGCACATCTGACGATACTTATGGTAAAACACCGATTAATGATGGCGAGAAAATTAATGATACCTTTAAAACTGCTGTAAATAACAAAGCTACAAGTGAAGCTGCTGTAAATTTTGAAAAATCAATAATAACACCAGATACAAGTCCTCCTACATACAATACATAGAAAACATGTGTAATGATATTTACAAAAAATACCGCTTGATAATCTCTCCATCTTCAAACTCAAAAACAAGAGGTTGTCCGGTTGGGAACTCTGTATCATTAATTGTATCTGGAGTTTCCACGCCAAGCGTAATTAATGTAGCACGTAAAGAATTACCGTGAGCTACAATCAGAACGTTTTTTTCTTCAGCCAACAATGGCTTAATATGCTCTGTAAAATAAGGCCTAACGCGGTTTTCAACCACATCTTTCAAACATTCCCCGCCCGGAGGTGCAACCTCATAGGAACGCCGCCATATATGAACCTGATCTTCTCCATATTTCTCACGAGTTTCATCTTTATTAAGGCCGGTTAAATCTCCATAATTACGCTCACGCAAATGCGGATGACACACCATCTCCGCAAACAAGTCTCCCTGACCGGCTGTATTAAGAACTATTTCCGCAGTGCGATTAGCCCGTATTTGTGTTGAGCTAAAAATATTGTCAAATTTAATAACTGCATCTTTAAGCATTTCTCCGGCTTTTATTGCCTCTAGCTCTCCTTTTTCACTCAAATCTACATCATGAAATCCTGTAAAACGATTTTCTAAATTCCATTGGCTCTGACCGTGACGAAGGAGTACTAGATAATTAAGCATGAACTTGACCTTTCATATAAAGAAAACTTTGACTTACAAGGCATTTAATGCCATATCTAGCGCGTCTTGAAAAGATGGAAAACCCCTGTTGTCGGTTGACTGTTAAAAGCATCCTCAGAAAATGTCTTTAACTGTCCACCGAAAATGGAAATCCCCTTTCAGGAAAAATGTATTTATATCTTTCCGTAATCATTTCGGAAAGAATTGTTATGTATAGAAAAATAAAAGGAAATTAAATGTTTAACATATATAAAAAAGAAATTGATTTTGCAGGAAAAACACTAACTCTGGAAACTGGAAAAATAGCTCGTCAAGCTGACGGCTGTGTAATTGCCTCTATCGGAGAAACAAGCGTACTATGTGCTGTAACGGGATCTAAAAGCATCCGCGAAGGACAGGACTTCTTTCCTCTTTCTGTTCACTATCAGGAAAAAACATATGCCGCCGGTAAAATTCCGGGAGGTTTTTTCAAACGTGAGGCTCGTCCTTCCGAAAAGGAAACTCTTACATCACGTCTAATTGACCGCCCTCTTAGACCTCTCTTCCCTAAAGATTTTCTCAATGAAATTCAGGTTGTCGCTACTGTAATTTCCCATGATCTTGAAAATGATCCTGATATGATTGCTATGATTGGATGTTCAGCAGCTCTGACAATTTCCGGCATTCCATTTATGGGGCCAATTGCCGGTGCTCGCGTTTGTTACAAGGATGGTAAGTATCTTATTAATCCTCCAATATTTGATGTTGAAGAGACTGATCTTAATCTTATTGTTGCCGGAACTGCTGAAGGTGTGATGATGGTTGAATCTGAAGCTCAAGAACTGAGCGAAGAAATCATGCTTGGTGCTGTTTCAGCAGGCCATAAAGCCTACCAAAGCGTTATAAACGGCATTATTGATCTAGCTGAGATGTGTGCCAAAGACATGTGGGATATAAAAGAAACTCCAAAAGAGATCAAAAAGCTGGAAGCTGACATTAAGGCAAAATTTTCTAAAGATGTCGAGAAAGCCTACTCCATTACAGACAAGCTTGAACGTCAAAGTGCTGTAAGCACTGTTCGTGATGCAGCTATTAAAGCATTTACTAATGAAAAAGCTAATATTTGCTCTAAAGTTATATCAGGCAAATTCAAAGCACTAGAAGCAGATGTTGTACGTGGCCAAATTCTCAAAACCGGCAAACGTATTGATGAGCGCGATACAAAAACTGTACGCCCTATTGTTGCCGAAGTAAGCGCATTTCCACGTACGCATGGCTCTGCACTCTTTACACGAGGTGAAACACAAGCTCTTGTTGTTACAACTCTTGGAACAGGTCAGGATGAGCAAATTATGGATCGTCTTGAAGGAGAAACAAAAGAACGCTTCTTACTACATTACAATTTTCCTCCATATTCTGTTGGTGAAGCCGGTCGTATGGGCCCTCCGGGTCGTCGTGAGATTGGTCATGGCAAGCTGGCATGGCGTGCAATCAATCCCCTACTTCCTTCCGCTGAAGACTTCCCATATACAATGCGCGTTGTATCCGAGATTACAGAATCAAACGGATCATCCTCTATGGCTTCCGTTTGTGGTGGATCACTTGCGCTTATGGATGCTGGAGTTCCTCTTAAAGCACCAGTTGCAGGTATTGCGATGGGTTTAATTAAGGAAGGTGATGAATTTGCTGTTCTCTCCGATATTTTAGGTGATGAAGATCACCTTGGAGATATGGACTTTAAAGTAGCCGGTACAAAAAACGGTATTACTGCGCTTCAAATGGATATCAAGATTACATCAATCACAGAAGAAATTATGAAGATCGCTCTGGAACAAGCCAGAGAAGGACGTATTCATATTCTCGGTGAAATGTCTAAAGCCCTTAGTGAAGGACGTGCAGAGCTAAATGAAAATGCACCGCAAATTGTTACTCTAAAAATCCCAACTGATAAAATTCGTGAAATTATCGGAACCGGCGGAAAAGTCATACGTGAAATTTGTGAAGTTTCCGGAGCAAAAGTTGATATTGAAGATGATGGTACAATCAAGGTTGCTGCTGTTAATCAGGAATCCATTAACATCGCTGTAGGCATGATCGAAGGCATCACAGCAGAGCCGGAAGTTGGAAAAATATATACCGGTAAAGTTGTAAAATGTGTTGATTTCGGCGCATTTGTGAACTTTATGGGTGCTAAGGATGGTCTGGTTCATATATCCGAACTGGCAGATCACCGTGTTGCCAAAACTACGGACATCATCAATGAAGGCGATGAAATTAAAGTTCTATGCATCGGTGTTGATGATCGCGGTAAGGTCAAACTTTCTATGAAACGTGTTAATCAGGAAACCGGTGAAAAGATAGAACAAGAAAACCGCAAAAAATCTAACGGTTAATATAATATAAACGGAGATACATTTACTTTAATGTGTCTCCGTTATTGAAAATAATGACAATTAAACTTCCTCAAATCATTGGCCATCGCGGTGTTGCAGCTTATGCTCCGGAAAACACTTTGGAGAGCATCCATATGGCTGCGGATATGGAAATCAAATGGGTTAAGCTTGATGTGAAGATAACCAAAGATCAAATTCCAATAATCTTCCATGATGATACGCTAGAGCGCACAACCAGTAGCTCAGGCAATATTTCTGATATTACCTATGAAGATTTACAGCAACTAGATGCCGGTAGCTGGTTTGGGGATAGCTTTATTGGAGTTAGCGTTCCAACACTCGAAGAAGCTATTGAAGTTCTTATTGATCGTAACTTAGGGCTAAATCTTGAAATCAACCCCTCTCCGGGACATGAAAAGGAAACGGCAGAAATTGCTCTTGATATATTATCTCAATATTGGGATGAACATGAGAAACTACTAATTTCCAGCTTTTCTCATGTTAGTCTGGAAACAGCAATAGAAATGGCTGAAGATTGGCATCGTGGACTTTGTCTACCATCGCAGTGGCCGGAAAACTGGGCAGAGCTTGCAGATTATCTCAAAGTTTCAGCTATCAATGTAAATGGTAATGATGTAACGCAAGAACAAATTCAAAGCATTATCAATATCAATCTTCCTATTTTAGCCTATACAATCAATGATCCTAAACGCGCACATATCCTGCAAAGCTGGGGAGTAAATGGGATTTTCTCAGATTCTCCGGATATAATAAAAGATGGATTATTAAATGTGCATTAAAAAATATATTAAAAAAACAAAACCAAATAACTAAAACTTACTATTCTGCAAACTCTTTCAAACTATCATGTGGTGCCATACCAATAGCGTTAAATCCACAATCAACATAATGCACCTCACCTGTGACGGCTGATGATAAATCAGAAAGTAAATATAAACCGGCACCACCAATTTCTTTAAGTTCAACCGATCTTTGAAGAGGGGCTGCTAAGATACTGTATTTGAATGTTTTTCTAGCTCCGCCGATAACTGCACCGGCAAGTGTCCGCATAGGCCCTGCAGAAATAGCATTCACCCTGATATTTTCTGCTCCAAGATCGGCGGCAAGGTAGCGTGTAGATGCCTCAAGAGCAGCCTTGGCCACACCCATAACATTATAATTTGGCATTACTTTTTCTGCACCGTAATAACTAAGCGTTACGGCACTTCCACCGTTTTTCATCAAATCCTTTGCACGACGCATAACAGATGTAAAAGAATAACATGAGATATGCATAGTCATCAGAAAATTATCCAGCGTGGTATCCACATATCTTCCCTGCAATTCATTCTTGTCTGAAAAAGCAATAGCATGGATAACAAAATCAAGCTCACCCCACTTATCCTCAAGTGTGGAAAAAACTTTATCCAGACTATCCTCATTAGTAACATCACAATCAATAACAATGTCAGAGCCTACAGATTCAGCCAACGGTTTTACACGCTTACCAAATGCTTCTCCCTGATATGTAAAAGCAAGCTCTGCACCTTGCTCATGAAGTTCTTTTGCCATGCCCCAAGCTATAGATTTATCATTGGCCACCCCCATGACCAAACCTTTCTTACCTTTCATCAAATTATTCAACGCAAACACCCTCCATTCGGCACAAGTTTATCAAGAAAAATTAAAATAATAAAATCAAAAAACATAGTCATTTAATCCTCATACCTGCTCATGGCTAACGTGCAATTTGTTCCGCCAAATCCAAATGAATTTGAAATCACCGTTTGATGCTCTACATTATCAACGCGCGTTAGAGCTATAGGCATACCAACAGCAGCATCATCGAACTTTTCAATATTAATGCTTGGAGCTACAAAATTATTTTTCATCATTAATAGGGAGTAAATTGTTTCCTGCACACCTGTTCCACCCAATGAATGACCAGTCATGGATTTAGTGGAACTTATATGAGGCATATCCTGATCTAAATTCTCAAAAACCTCTCTTATCGCACTTAATTCAGCTATATCACCAGCTATTGTGCTTGTTCCATGAGGATTGATATATGTTACAGGAGTTTTAATTGTGCTTAAAGCCTGACGCATACAACGCGCCGCACCTTCTCCACTTGGAACAACCATATCAGCACCGTCTGATGTTGCTCCATAACCTGTAACTTCTGCATAAATTTTAGCACCTCTGGCTTTTGCACGCTCCAATTCCTCAAGAACGACAACGCCACCACCGCCGGAAATGACAAAACCGTCACGATCAGCATCATAAGCTCTGGAAGCCATTTGTGGAGTATTATTATATTTGGAAGATAAAGCTCCCATAGCATCAAATAAATTAGATAATGTCCAATCCAGTTCCTCTGCTCCACCGGCAAACATCACATCTTGTTTTCCCCACTGGATTTGTTCTACAGCGTTTCCGATACAATGAGCTGACGTTGCACAAGCAGAAGAAATTGAATAATTAATTCCTTTAATTTTAAAATTTGTAGCAATCGTAGCAGAATTTGTACTAGCCATGCTTTTAGGTACAGCATAAGGGCCTATACGTCTTGGAGACTTCTCACGAGTAATATCTGCGGCCTGAACTATTGTTTTTGTAGATGATCCTCCAGAGCCCATAATTATACCAACGCGCTCATTGGAAATCTCATCTCTTGTCATACCGGAATCAGCTAAGGCCTGCTCCATAGAAAGATGGTTGTATGCAGCGCTATCCCCCATAAATCTCTTAAGCTTACGATCTATTAATTCATTCATATCAATTACAGGCATACCATGTACCTGAGATCTAAAGCCCATTTCAGCATATTCAGCAGAAAAAGTAATTCCCGACTTTCCCTCCTTAAGAGAAGCCAATACTTCCTGTGCATTATTTCCTATACAAGATACAATACCGATACCGGTGATAACAACACGTCTCATCTCAAAACTTTCTTTATTTCTAAATATCCCGCATTCGCAGGAATAACACCGCACAAAGAATGAAAATACAAATACTTTATTTACATCTCATTCGGATTTTCAAATAATCCAACCTTAAGCCCCTTGGCATGATAAACAGGATTACCATCCGCATACATCGTACCATCACCAATTCCCAAAACCAGTTTACGATTAATCATTCGTTTTATATCAACCACATATTTTACCAATTTTATTGTTGGCAATACCTGACCTGTAAATTTAAGATCATCCAGACCAAGGGCACGCCCAGTGCCGGGAGCACCTGTCCAACCCATATAAAAACCAAGAGCTTGCCACAAAGCATCAAGACCAAGACACCCCGGCATAACCGGATCTTCTTCAAAATGACACTTGAAAAACCAAAGATCCGGCTTTATATCAAGCTCAGCTTCTATAACTCCCTTACCATATGTCCCACCGTCAGTGGACACATTTGTAATTCTATCAATCATCAACATTGGAGGTAAAGGCAATCTGGATTCACCTTGCCCCTCAAAATCAGAATGAGCAAAAGTAATAAGCTCATCATAGCTATAGCTTGATTTTCTTACAAACTTCTCTTTCATATTATTAATCGCCTATTGTGAATATTATCTCTAGTCATGAAAGTCTAAAGTTATACGATTTTATAAAAGAGCTAGCAAGAGAGAATCTCTGCATTAGCAAAGACAGATTTATATGTCTCCGTAATAGCCGACATAGCCAAAGGCTTTGCAATAGCAGGCTCCATTTCAGGAAGCTCCCCACCGGCAGCCACAGCCACCATACGACCGGCAGCCTTTGCGCAGCATACAGCCTGATCGTAATGGTTATACACGTTAATAGCTCCAAAGAAGCTCTGACAATAAGGCTCAATGCCCAAAACAAGTTCCACCGGCGCATTCACCGGAACATCATTTGCCGGAAGACCAAAGCGCCAATCACTCCCAGCCGGAACACCGAGGCGAATAGCCTCTTGCGTCATTACACGCACAACATTACCCAAATTATCCGGAATATTATTATCTCTAAACATCATACGCCCGCCAACATTTACCGCCTGTGCTACTCGATATCCGGAAATCGCACTAAGAGATGCAATACAATCCCCCAAAGACCAACCTTCCGAAGCAACCTTAGAATCAATAACAACATCGCAAAGTTCCTGCGCGGCTATCTCAAAACCCATACATGCCTTTGTGCATTCAACAAGCAAACGAAAAGTCTCTGACCGTGGCTGTCCGGTTTCTTCCCAAGATACCAACACATTTTGAATAATTGACAATATAAGTTCATGAAATTCAAACTCACAATCAAGCCAATCCTCAAAGAAAGTACGAGCAGCACTACGTCCTCGCTCGGTTTCAAAATCCATAATATGCGCAGGAGGCAAAGCATGCGCTGCAACCACACCTGAAGCAGGAGCGCAGCCTAACATAAAAGTTAATTTCCGAAAGCTAGCCTCCATAGCCTCATCCGGCTCATCAAATACAAAATATGTCTCAACCAGAACACCAGCCAAAAGCTGTATAATCTTCATGGTATCCGTACCCTGCTCTGCATCTGTTGCCAAAGCAACAAGACCAGCATAAAGCCGAGCACCCATTTCAGGCTTATTGGTAAGTGCAAACATAAAACTTAACATTCATAATTGTGGAAAACTCTGTGGAAAGAGTTGTGGAAAGAACGCCGAATCAACGACCGTTCAAGAGTAATCGAAATACTGATTCCGGTAAATAGATAAACAACACTACTATACTGCAAAAAATCCAAACTGTGATATTTTTGCATCACAAGAATGATAATCTATTGATATTAAACAAAAACCTCTTATTAAAGCTCAATCAAAAAGCTCGTCTTCATAAACACCCCATATGAGATTCTTTTTAACCCAACCTTTATAGCCTGAAGATATAAATTTACACCAAAGCTCTTTACAAGATTCCACTCTACCAAGAGACTCAGGCTCTGCATAAGCTATTATGCGAGAATCAGATTTAGGCTTTCTATACATTGAAACAAGAGAGTCTGAATGAATAATTCCCATTCGCTTACCGGACAACAACGCTTTATGAATCCAGCCTATATCACCATCATGATCTTTAATTTTTCTCCACACATCATATTCCAGTATTACCTCAACAGGTATTCCCTTCTTTTTAAAAACCCACTTTACAGGAAACCCCTTACCGGGCCCTGTTCTTACATAAACTTTATCAACGTTTATAGATAAAAAACGTGGCAAAGGATAAGGGGTTGAACGAAAAACATCATCATGTTCAGCAGCCCAAACATGCAATGAATGGCTCACACCAAAAGCACAAATAATCAAAAATAGTAGCAATATTGTAATTTTTTTAGTCATATCATCTCTTTTTATGATAAAAACCGCGCCATGACGCAAGATTATAATTCAAAACCTGAAATATCTGTAGCACCAATGATGGGTTGGACAAATAAACATTGCCGTTATTTTCACCGCTTAATATCTCCAAATGCACGGCTTTACACAGAAATGATAACTACAGGTGCGCTTTTACATGGAGATACAAAACGTTTCTTGCGTTTTAATTCCTCAGAACACCCCATTGCCCTACAGCTAGGTGGCTCTGATCCGACAGACCTTGCCATATGTTCCAAGATTGGGCAAGAGTATGGATATGATGAAATTAATTTTAATTGCGGTTGCCCATCAGATCGTGTGCAAAACGGACGCTTTGGCGCATGTTTAATGAAAGAGCCTAATCATGTTGCCAAGTGCATTAAAGCAATAATTAACGCTGTTAATATTCCAGTTACCATAAAATGCAGAATTGGTATTGATGAACATGACAGCATTGAATTTCTTGATAACTTTATTAGTAATTCTATGAATAGCGGATGCAAAGCTTTCATTCTACATGCACGAAAAGCATGGCTTAACGGCCTATCTCCAAAGCAAAATCGTGAAATTCCACCTTTAAATTATGAGCGTGTTAAAGCTATAAAAGAAAAATATCCACATCTGAAGATAATTTTAAATGGCGGCGTTACAAATATAAAAACAATACAAGAGCATCAAGGAAATCTGGATGGTTTTATGATTGGCCGCGAAGCTTATTCAAATCCTTACTTTTTAGCTGAAATTGAGCGCGTAATTTTTAACAATACAAATATCCTGTCCCGCGAAGAAATAGCTCTTGCCATGATTCAATACGCACAAAAAGAAGCTGAGAAATATGGTACTCCAATTAAATCAATTACCCGACATATTTTAGGGCTATACCATCATCAATCCGGTGCAAAGGCTTGGAAAAGAACTTTAAGCACTCTACCTTATGAAGAAAATGCGACTTGCGAAGTAATCGAAAAAGCATTAAAAGCACAAAAAAATCAGCAGAATCTTTGCACTAAACCTCTTCAAAGTGTAAACTAACCACCATGGACTGGACGCAATTAACCTCTCAAAAAGCTAAAGAATTTATTGATCAGGTTGCCTCTAAAGAAGATGCAACTTTATTTGATCTGTCCGCGTGTGAAGTTCACACATTACCACTATCCTTTTACGATGGTTATTCACTTTATCGCATAGTAAACAAAAATATGATTCCGCATTTAACACTGGATTATCTTAGTAACGGTGAAAATCATTACTATATGGACGGTTCGGAAAACGCCTTTCATAATCTTAATGCACGCAATGCTCTTAATCTTGATAAAAACAATGTAAATGCCTATATGGAGCTTTATATTTCATATGTCTATGAACACGGCAATAGCTTTGAATTTGTTCATGACCAGAATGAACGTATTGAGCCAAAACTAACAAGCATAGAAAATAATCTATACCATATAAGCGTTCCACTACTTTATCAAAATGCAGTTGTTGATAGTCACATTATTGTTGAGCAAAATGGAAGCATCCATATTAAAAAACCAACTGAAGTTTCCTTTCTGGTTAATTTAAAACCGGGGAAAAATATTGCTTATCGCCATCCCTTGGAAAATAAAATTATTGAAGAATCAAAAGCCCTTCTCTTTGAAACCAAAACCGGAGCGCGATTGCTGGAAATAGCTGAAAAACAAATGACACAAATCAGAGTTTTGAACTCCCCTAATTATCATGGTTTTATTACCAATGAGCGTATTTGCTATATCATTATGCCTGCTGCCGAACAAACAGCAAAATACCTTCAAGCCATTATTTTAACTGGTTGTTTACGCGATGCAGAACAAATTGCCTCACGCTATATTCACCCTACTCAAGAAGCAGAACTGGATATATATGAAACGGTGAATTTTGGTAAAAATTTGGATATGGTTACAGAAATGTGTAAAATGGTAGAAGAGCTTGAAGATAAAGGCTTTCCTGAAGGATTAGCTGCTCTATCAAAATTAGGAATGGAGCGCGTCTATAAAGGATACAAAAATGGTCAAGATAATGACACTTTAATGAACACATATATAGCAGCTTTAGAGCGTCACGGAATATTGGATTAACACAATCAAGGATAAAAAATATGTGTGGTGGATACATAATGTGTACATGGAGAGGTCCGGGACGTACATATCAACGTCCTGTCGGGGCTGGCACTCATATAACTGATGCAAAACTAAAATCACGATGGTTTCCATTCAAAGATGAGCCTATGGCTCATCTGATAACTTCACCAGGTGGACAAAACACAGGAGATCCCAGTATAGAATGGGGCGCTACAAGAACAGCAGATGAAATATCAAGAGCTGAAAATTTTAAATTCTAACAAAATTTCTATTATTATTTACAATTTAATCATACTCATGAAAACAATGACTCTACTTTATGAAGTCCCTCTACTAATTGATCTATATCCATCTTATTAGAGTACAAACCAAGTGAAGCACGAACTGTTGAATCTACGCCCAACTTTTTCATAAGAGGCATACAGCAATGATGGCCTGTACGTACAGCTACTCCACATTGATCGAGAATCATACCTATATCACTTGAGTGCATTCCTTCAATTGTAAAGCTTATAATTCCAGCCTTTTCCAAAGAAGAACCATATATTTTAAGCCCTTCAATTTTACCAAGTTCTTTCGTTCCATATTCAAGCAAGACTTGCTCATGTTTCCGAATATTGTCCATACCAATATCACGTACATAATCAATTGCTCTACCTAAACCAATTACCTCTACAATAGCCGGTGTGCCTGCTTCAAACTTAAAAGGAGCTTCCTTGTACGTTGTATAATCAAAACTAACGCTCTCGATCATATCACCTCCACCTTGATATGGAGGCATCGCATTTAAAAGTTCTTCTTTACCATATAAAACCCCTATTCCAGTTGGTGCGTAAATCTTATGGCCTGTAAAAACATAAAAATCAGCATCCATATCCTGTACGTCTACAGCGTTATGTACAATAGCCTGAGAACCATCAATAAGAACTTTCATTTCAGGATAAAAATCTTTTGCAATATCAATAATTTTTTTAACAGGGTTAATTGTTCCCAACACATTCGATACATGTATCAAGCTTAAAAACTTTGTTTTTTCGCTCAACAGCCTTTCAAAAGCGTCAATATCCAGCTCACCACAATCATCAAAAGGAATTATTTTAATAACTATGCCGATCTCATCACATAAAAACTGCCAAGGAACAATATTAGCGTGATGTTCCATCTCGCTCAAAATAATCTCATCACCACTTTGCAAGAACGTCCGCCCCCAGCTCTGAGCAACAAGATTTACGGATTCTGTAGCGTTACGTGTAAAAACAATCGTTTTATCGGATGGCGCATTAATAAAATCAGCAACCTTTTTCCGAACATCTTCATAGCTCTTTGTTAGGTTTTGTGAAAGTTCATAAAGTCCCCGATGGATATTTGCATAACCTTTAGTATACACATCGTCCATTACATCTAAAACGGCTTGTGGCTTTTGCGCACTTGCTCCAGTATCAAGAAAAGCAAGTCTCTTTCCATTCATCTGCATTTTAAGCAAAGGAAAATCATTTCTATAATGTGAAATATCAACAAAATTCATATCTAAAGAATGTTCTGAAGCCATAACTTTACTTTCTCCTTTACTAAAGATTGTAATTTTTCATCTACAATTTTATCTGCAACTTCATCTACAAAAGCCTGCATTAATAATTGATTTGCTTCTGATTCACTCAAACCCCGTGATTGAAAATAAAAAAGCGAAGTATCATCTATCTGTCCTGTAGTTGTTCCATGAGAGCATTTCACATTATCAGCATAAATTTCAAGTTCCGGTTTAGTATTCATCTCTGCATCATGTGAAATCAAAATAGAATTAATAAGTTGAGATGCATCAGTCTTTTGTGCGGATTCCCTTACAAGAATTTTACCCCGAAACACTCCTTGAGCTGAATCATCTAGTAAATTACGTATAAATTGCCTTGAAGTTGTATGCTGTGCTTTATGCTCTATTAATATCGTAGTATCACCATGCTGCCTTTCATTAAATAAATTGATTGCATTAAAATGAACTTCAGCATTTTCACCCTCGATAAGAGCGTGAATTTCATGTTTCATAAGCTTACTGCCAATATTTAAAGCAAACCCGTCATAAAAACTATCACGAGATAACTTAATCTTAACAAGGTTTGTATTCACACCTTCTGCACTGTCTTCTTGAAAACGTATATGATTAAGTCTTGCATTTGCTCCAACTTCAATTTCTGTAATCATATTTTTCCAATAACTACCTTTACCATCCTGACGCTCAACTAACGTAAGTTTAGCTCCATCCTCCAAGATAATTTTAAGGTGCGGCGTATGTATCTTCCCGTCTTCACCTGTTAACAGGATATTCTCAACTTGTTCACATATTTCTCCACAGTTTTTGTGGATAACAATTTCTTGGGATTCATCTTGAACAAGACTTTGCGAAATTGAATTCGATAAATTTGTATATTTCCACTCCCCAAGCTTATATGCAGGAAGATTTTCAAGATCGAGCGCAACAAGATTCATTATGCTGCCTCTCCAATTAGCTCAGCATAACCCTTTTCTTCAAGCTCCAATGCAAGATTTGCATCCCCTGTTTTTATAATTCTACCATCAGCTAACACATGCACTACATCCGGCTTTATATACTCTAACAAACGCTGATAATGCGTAATCACAAGAAATGAACGCTCTGGAGTTCTCATAGCATTTACACCATCTGCAACAACTTTCATTGCATCAATATCAAGACCGCTATCTGTTTCATCAAGAATACAAAATTTCGGCTCTAACATGGCCATTTGCAATATTTCATTACGCTTTTTCT
>JAGLMC010000076.1 GCA_023140215.1 Alphaproteobacteria bacterium | reverse complement strand
ATAGCTCAGCATGCAACAGGCTCAATATGGTTATTTAGCTTTATTTGCTAGATATCCTCTTCTGTGATAATCATCTGGCGCTATGACGATAAAACCAATTCATATTATAGGCGCAGGATTAGCAGGAAGCGAAGCCGCGTGGCAGGCTGCGCGTTTAGGCGTACCGGTTGTACTCCATGAAATGCGCCCTATTGTAGAAACACCTGCACATAAAACCCAAGACTGTGCAGAGCTTGTCTGCTCCAATTCTTTCCGCTCTGATGACCATGAGCATAACGCTGTCGGACTACTGCATGAAGAAATGCGCAAAATGGATTCACTTATCATGCGCGAAGGCAAAAAAGCCGCCGTCCCTGCCGGCAGCGCACTTGCTGTTGATCGAGACATATTCTCAAAAGGTGTCACAACAGCACTGGAAAATCACCCGCTTATCACTATTGAGCGAGGAGAAATTAACAGCCTCCCACCAAAAGACTGGGACAGCGTAATTATCGCCACAGGCCCTTTAACATCCCCAGCTCTTACAAAGATAATTCAAAGCCTTACCGGTGAAAACGAGCTAGCTTTCTTCGATGCTCTCGCCCCTATAATCCACACCGAGAGTATCAATATGGACATAGCATGGTTCCAATCCAGATATGATAAACAGGGCATTATAGGCTCTGGCAAAGACTACATAAATTGCCCAATGAATAAGGAGCAATATAATAATTTCATCCATGAACTAACAACAGCCCAATACGGATTATTCAAAGAATGGGAACTTCCATCAGGATCTCCAACTCTAGCCGAGCAAGAAATTGACACTCCATATTTTGAAGGCTGCATGCCTATTGAAATTATGGCAAAAAGGGGCTTGGAAACTCTGCGATTTGGTTCAATGAAACCGGTCGGATTAACTAACCCACATACAAACGAGCAACCCTACGCCGTTGTGCAACTTCGACAAGATAACGCTCTTGGCACACTCTATAATATGGTTGGATTTCAAACTAAAATGAAATGGGGAGAGCAAACACGTATTTTTAAAATGATCCCAAGTCTTGAAAATGCTGAATTTGCACGCCTCGGAGGACTTCACCGCAATACATTCATTAACTCACCAAAACTACTGGATGAACAACTCAGACTCATTTCCAATAAAAGTGTCAGACAAGATATGCAAACGCAAACAATACGATTTGCCGGACAAATAACAGGATGCGAAGGATACATAGAAAGCGCATCTATAGGATTAATCACCGGACGTTTAGCAGCTACAGAAAAACTTGGAAAGACATTAAAAACGCCACCAAAAACAACAGCTATCGGCGCTCTAATAAGCCACATAACCAACGATGACCACGCCAAAACTTTCCAGCCAATGAATATAAACTTTGGCCTCTTCCCCCCACTCAGCAAGGAAAAAGCCACACAGGAATACATAAACAAATCTGGAAAAACAAAACGCGCAAAACTAAAAGGCAAAGACCGCAAAAAAGCGTACACTTCACGAGCCATAAAAGCACTTAATGAATGGCTGGAAGAAACTAAATGCTCAATTACATAACTGAACAAAGAACTCTCAAAACCTTAAAAGGAGGTTCAATAGTCATTCTTGGATGAAAAACATCATATTTCACCCTTCTTATACGACCTGCATAAATTCTTGTAAGCCCCTGCAAACCATTAAGAAATTTACTTTGAGGACGCGCATCAATAATAATCTCTCCAAAGATAATCTTTACAACCTCTGACAATCTATCTACCGATTTAAACTCATAAAGATGATTACTAAGCCCGATACCGGCCTCTTTCAATAAATCCTCAGGCAACAAGCAACGCCTTTGACGAGCATGAAAAGGAACTGAACGCAAAATACCGGAAAGAGCATATCCAATAGCAATAACCTGCACAGGCTCTATCTCCGGATCATCTCCGATAATCTGCACAGCCAGCTTTATAAGTGGCGTAGAAGTAAAATCAGCATAATTCATCAAACCTTCAAGATTAGATGGAAGCACATCATCCAAATCAAATTCCCTAGCATAAAGCAGCGCATCAAAATGTTCTCGCGGCAAATCATACAAACGTATGGCTATAGCAAGCGGAGTAAGAATTTCATGCTTCAAAGCTCCAGAACCTTCATAAATTTTACCAATCTCCTCTCTCCACCACTGCAAGCGCAAAAACCCAAGCTGCATTTCACTCACCACCTCACGAGTTTTGGAAATCTCATAATTAAAAGCAAAAAGCGCCCATAACCCTTCCCGACACTCAGCAGACATAAGCATAGAGAGCAAAAACCTGTCCGGATCATTATCCTTAACAATCTTTCCACAATATGAAATATCTAAATTGCGCATTGATTCTTCCTATAAAAAAGTTAGGCTATAGTCTGTGTGATATAAAATGATTCTAAAAATCATTTCGTATCTACGTTCAAACGCCACGCAGGCTACGCCCCATAAGGGGCGGGTCACAGTCGTGACCTTATATAGCATGATTATTTTATAATGCTCACGCTATATCTTTACCAGTTCCAAGCAATTTTGAAAAGCAGGAGAACAACATGACAGCTTTCAATCTCCCAAAACTTCCATTCGCGTATGATGCCCTTAATCCCTATATGTCTGCCGAAACATTTGAATTTCATCATGACAAACACCACAACGCATATGTTGAAAACAGCAATAAAATCATCAAAGACCTAGATCACATGGGAGACACACTGGAAGAAGTAATCATTAATGCTCTAAAACAAGGCGAAACAAGTCTATTCAACAACACCGCTCAACACTGGAATCATAGTTTTTTCTGGAATTGTCTAAAACCAAACAGTAATGGAAACGCCCTGCCCAGCGCATTAAAAACAAAAATTGATATTGATCTTGGTGGCTACGATAAATTCAAAGCTAAATTTATAGAAAGCTGCGTAACACAATTCGGCTCAGGATGGGGATGGCTCACTATTGACAATAAAACAAGCAAACTTGAAATAACAAAAACAAGCAATGCGGGTGTCCCATTTACCGAGGGCAAAACACCACTACTAACTTGTGATGTATGGGAACACGCATACTATATTGATTACCGCAACGATCGCCCTAAATATGTCGAGACATTTATTGATAAAATGGTCAACTGGGAATTTGTAGAAAGCATGCTGGAAAAATAATCAAGCTTCTTTAATCTCCACAGTAGACGTTTTATCAGAAGAAGAATTCCGTACATTCATATAAAGCAAAACCGGAGAAGCAACAAAAATCGAAGAATACGTACCAATAACCACTCCAAAAATCAGCGCATAAATAAAGTTACGAATAACCTCTCCGCCAAAAACATAAAGCGCAATTAATGCCAATAATGTAGTAACAGATGTCATAATAGTGCGAGTAAGCATCTGATTGATCGACATATTAAACAACTCAGCAAGCGGTTTTTTCTTAAACTTACGCAAATTCTCTCGAATACGATCAAACACAACAACAGTATCGTTAATAGAATATCCGGCAATTGTCAGTATCGCAGCCACAGTCGAAAGATTAAATTCAAGCTGCGTCAAAGCAAACAAACCAATAGTAGCCAGAGCATCATGAGCCAAGGCTACTATCGCAGCCACTCCAAACTGCCATTCAAAACGAAACCACACATAACCCAAAATACCGGCCAAAGAAAACAATACCGCCATAAGCCCCTGCTTTTTAAGCTCCGCACCAACTTGAGGCCCCACAAATTCAGTACGGCGATAATCAACCTCGCCAACCGCCTCATATTGCTTGTCCAAAGAAGCTTTAACCAGATCAATAGCAGCCTTCTCAGTTTCCAGATCCCCGCCTTGCTGAGGCATACGGATCAACAAATCACTAGATGAACCAAACTCTTGAATAGAAACAGCACCAATATCCAAAGAATTCAAAGATGTACGTAGATCACCAAGATCAGGAACTTCCGGCGCTCTAATTTCAACAATAGTCCCACCGGTAAAATCAATCCCAAAATTCAAACCATTTTGAACAAGCAAAACAATTGAAGATACCAAAAGCACAGCCGACAGAACAAAGGCAAGCACATGCTTTCCGATAAAATCAATATTCGTCCCCTCAGGTATAATACGTAAACCCTTCATAATCTCTCTCTTACTAATTAAATCGGAATTTCTGTTGGTTTTGTCCGACGAAGCCAAATCACCACTAACAAACGAGTCACCATAATAGCAGAAAAATATGATGTCATAATTCCAATTCCAAGTGTAACGGCAAAGCCTTTAACCGGCCCTGTACCAAAAGAAAATAAAATAATCGCTGCAATCAAAGTCGTCAGATTAGAATCCACAATCGTTGACATAGCGCGACTATATCCCTCATCAATAGCAGACATTACACTACGGCCAGAGCTTAATTCCTCGCGAATTCGTTCAAAAACCAATACATTTGCATCAACAGCCATACCAACAGTCAAAACAATTCCAGCAATACCGGGCAATGTCAGTGTTGCTTGCAATCCTGAAAGCACAGCAAAGATAAGCGCCACATTCACCATCAGCGCAATATCAGCAAAAAAGCCAAACAACCCGTAAGACACAAGCATAAATATCAACACCAATGACAAACCAATCATACTGGCAATTTTACCTGCTTGCACTGAATCCGCACCTAAAGACGGCCCAACTGTACGCTCCTCCATTACACGCATGGGAGCTGGCAACGCACCAGCTCGCAAGAGAAGCGCTAGATTATTAGCCTCCTCAACAGTAAATCCGCCGGAAATTTGCCCCTGTCCACCACAAATAGCCTCACGAATTACAGGCGCACTAATCACCTCATTATCCAATACAATTGCAAACGGCTTGCCTACATTCTTACGGCTTACATCACAAAAACGCCGCGCTCCGGCACTATTGAGCCTAAAACTAATAACAGGACGGCCATTTTGATCAAAAGCAGGCTGAGCGCCATCAAGCATTTCTCCTGTAATAATCGCCCGTCGTTGTACTCCCAACTTACGGGTAGGATCATCCATATATGGAAAGGTCTTCACACCACCTGATTTACCGGTAGCAGCAACCAGATGAAAATTCAGTTTTGCAGTTGTCCCGATAATACCCTTAAGCTGATCGGCATTAGCACCGGGTGCTTGAATTAATATTCTGTTATCTCCCTGCCTTTGAATAATAGGCTCGGTAGTACCAAGCTCATCAATTCGCCGTCGAACAATCTCAATTGATTGTGAAAGCGTTTGATCGAACACTTCCTTAAGAGCAACATCATTGAGCGTAGCCTCAATCGTCAAAGAATCCTTACTCGTTATAATATCAGTATTTCTGGTTTCACGAATAATCTTACGCACAGCGTCACTATCACCGGCATCACGCAACTTTACCCGAACACCATTTGGAATAGTTCCAATGCGCGTATAACCTATCTTGGACTTACGCAACTCCGTGCGCAAATCCTGTAACATCAAGTCAGCACGTTCTTTAAACACTACATCAACATCAACTTCATAAAGCAAATGCGCACCACCTCGCAAATCCAGCCCTAAATTCACAGTCTTTGTAGGCATCCATCCGGGTAAACTATTCTTCATCCACGAACTAGCACCAACGCCAACAACATTTGGCAAGCTATATAAAACGCCAAACGCACATGTCGCTAAAATTAAGAAAATTTTCCAAGGAGCAATATTAATCATGTTCTAAGCTTACTTTGCTTTTTTCTTCTTTGTACCACTATCGTTTGCCGGCTTAATCCGTGGATCATTCTTAGCCTGAATAGTAGAGCGCAATGCTGTTACTTTAAGACTGCCACCAAGATCAATAACAACCTCATCATTTCCATCTGTAATCTTGTCAATTTTTCCAACAAGACCGCCACCTGTAACAATCTTATCTCCCTTTTTAAGATCAGACAACATCTGACTATGCTCTCTAAAGCGCTTTTGTTGCGGCTTAATCATCAATACATAAAATAAAATAACAAGAATAAAGACCATTCCCATATTCCACATAAATGCATTCCCTGCATCAGGCGCATCAACAACTTGCGTGTCTATATCAACAACAGCAGCATACGCTTTTGAAATAAGCATAAAATTCCATCTCCTTCAAAATTTGAATTCGCAATTCAAGCGACTATAACCAGATACAATGTAAAAACAAGTCAAAAGGAACAAACGAGAATAAAGAAAAAATGAATGAAACACGTTAATAATATTTCTGAATAAGTTTCAAAAGCACCCAACCACCAAAAACAATCACACCAAAAACAAGAGCAAAAGAAACCTGACCAAAAATAAGAGCACTTTGAAACTTTATGCCAAACGCAACAAGAAACGGGACAAATAAAAAACATCCGGCAACAATAGAAATATAGCCATAAATGCGTGACTTCTCAGGATTATCAACCTGATAAATCACAGTAATAAAATCATCCTTAACAGGCCGGTTCAAAAGAAAAAGAAACTGATCTATACGCTGAACATCAGACTCCACTTCATCCCCCTGCTCTACTTGAAAAGAAACCCTTGGAAGATGAAAACCTTTATTTTTACGCTCCTGAAAACCTATAATCGTTGCGCGCACAATACGCCCTTTCACTCGCCAGATCACAAAATCTACCAACAAAACCAGACCTAAAACCAAACATATCAATGATAAAACAAATAAAATAATATCCATTAACTCACTCCAAATATTTCACAGGATTAATAGCTTCCGTACCTCGCCGCACTTCAAAATGCAACTGCGGAAAATCCACCGATCCGGTAGAACCGACAGTACCAATACTCTGCCCACGCCTGACTGTCTGCCCTCTTTGAATCAACATTCGATCCATATGCGCATACGCAGTCATAAAGCGTCCATCATGACGTACAAGCACCAAATTTCCAGAGCCCTTTAGCTCACTTCCAGCATACACAACCACACCATTCTCAGCCACACGCACAGGAGTACCTTTCGGAGATCTAATATTTATACCATCATTATGCTGACTACTTTTCTTTGAGCCATAACTTGAAATAATCTTACCATCAACAGGTCTTAAAAACTTGGAAGACGAACGCTTAGGGGTTTTAGCTGTAATTTTTGTTTTCTTCTTGCTAGGAGTTTTATTTTTGATGGAATGAGCAAGAGGCTTAGATGATGGAGACATTACCTTTCCAACATACGGCTTTTGTTTCGGCCTTACAATATTTGACAAAACTGTTGTTTTTCTGGCAACAGAAGGTAAGCGCAAACTTTGCCCCTCACGAATAACATATGGCTCACGTAAATTATTAAGAGAAGAAATTTCCGGAATATTTACACCAAAAAGTCTGGACACTGAATAAAGGCTATCACCTGAACGAACTTTATATGTCTGTGGCGGAGGCAATCTTAAACGCTGCCCAACACTCAAAGCAAAAGAAGCACCAAGCTTATTACTCACCGCAATATCCCGCATAACAATATTATAACGCTTGGAAATACTCCATAGCGTATCTCCGGCAACAACAGTATGCACACCAGCACTTCCTGCACCTTGTGAATGACCATAATGCATCACAGGCGCTCGTTTTTGAGAACCAATACAAGAAGTTAAAGATAAAATGACCAAAACAGCCCAAAGAAAAGAAAGCCTCATAACCTGAGAATACACTCTTTAAGCCGCCTCGTCATTACCTTCATTATAAGATGCAATATCCGGCAACAACGGCACAAACCGTACAGGTATAATATCCTTAATAGCAAAAGTATCATCAGACTCTTTTTTATAACAACGAAGTATCTGCTCACCATTTTCTCCAACAGGAATAATCATGATGCCTCCAATCTTTAACTGATCCAATAAAGCCTTTGGCGGCTTCTCCCTAGCTGCTGCTGTAACAATAATCTTATCAAAAGGAGCTTGATCAATACCTCCAATTGTAGGCCAGCCTAACATGCCGTCCCCAACCAATGCCGTAATATTACGAATACGCAATTCTTCAAAACGTCGCTCAGCAGCTTCCAGCAAAGATTTATGGCGTTCGATAGTATAAACCCGCCTAGCTAACTTACACAGAACGGCTGCCTGATATCCACATCCAGTGCCAATTTCCAACACTTTATCACGATCCGACAACTCCAAAGCCTGCGTCATAATAGACACAACAAACGGCTGAGAAATTGTCTGACCATGCCCGATAGGCAAAGCTATATCATCCCACGCCTGATCTTTCATAGCTTCCGGAACAAAAAAATCACGTGGCACACGCTCCAACGCAGACATAACCTTGGTTTCCCTTATGCCCATATTCCGTAAATGCATAATCAGGCGAATGCGTTTATTATTATTTTGTCCTTCAATAGCTATATCCATTTTCATTTACTTTCTGACATTGTCACTACACTCCTAAAGTAGTTTACTACTCGTCGTCGTTTGTTCCTTGTCAGTAAAGTAAAGCCAAACGACTATATATCCATAAAAAAATCACTAAAGCGCTCCAATTAAAATTCTAAAATTAGCATTTTCAATAACGGGAAGATTTCCATTTTTAATATCGCCACTAATACTATTTATATTAACTCTAAGCCTAAAATTAGAATTTTTAGTTTCAATCACCATCTTGCGCTTATTAGAATACTTATCATGCTCCAACTCTTTAATAACATAATCTACAAGATTCACCCTGATATCACCCATATCCTCAACATCAATAACAAAATAATCCCCTTCAACATATGCTTTAATAGTTGCCATTCCAGAATTAGAATCAAATTCCCAAGTTTTTGACCACTGATTTTTAATATCAAAATTCATATAATTTGTTTGCAAAATAAAATCATAATTACGAACATCTACAATACTATTATTATCGTCCCAAGATTGACTAAAATAAAACTGCCCCTCAGCATGACGATTACCCTCATAACGAGACACATACTCAAACCCTATAAGCTTCGTAATCTTACGAACCTCCGAATAAATTTCCTCATCCGCCAATGGTTTTATCCAATTATCACGATCTGTATTATTAAAATAATCAAGAATTGAGCTAATATTTTGCCGATCTTCAAAAGGAATCTCCTTTTTAGCTTCAACAATACACCCATCTTCCAATGCTTCGTACTTAACCAGAAGCTTTTCCAACCTGTTAAACTGTGAATGACCGGAAAGACTTACCCCTCCCCATGACCCAAAAGAACCAAGAACAAACAAAACAGCCAGCCCCGCCGGAATATATTTAATCGGTAATGATTTTTTAAACGTATAAACAATGGCAATACCTGCAAACCATACTGCCGTCAAAGCAATCATATAACGCTGCTCTGTTATGCCATATTGATGAATACGCTCGCCAATAGCGATAAACTGCATCACCACAGGCAAAAGTAAAGACGGAAAGAAACACCTATATACAAGACGCAAAAGCACGCCACCCTCTTCCCGCAACGGCCAAGCCAGCAAATATGTAACAACACCAACACCACCAAAGCCGGTAATCATATAGGCAAGCTGCCCACGAGGTAATTCTTGAATAAATAAAATTTTAGCCAGATATGCATAAAGAATTAACATATAAATACACACCAGCGGAGCTAAAACCCAATTCACCAAAAACGGCAGCCCGGGCGGAACAGTGCAACTTTCTTTTGTAAAAGAAAATTCTTTTGGAACTAACGAGAGAGCATAAAGAGCTGCAAAAATCAAAGCTGTAAAAGACCAAATATCCCCATATGCCTCATCTGGTATATCCACATCAAAAAGATAATCAATACTACCCAAAGCAGCGGAAAGTCCACTGCCCCATACAATCGCCGCAAGCACTGAAAGCAAAACACCAAACCATGTCATGCGATTAAAAAACCAAAAAGAATGATTATCGTCATTCACAGTATAAGGGGAAATAACAATCAATAAAAAAAGAGAAGGAAACCAAAATATTGCGTATAAAACCCATTGCTCAGAGAGAAAAACCACTAATCCCAGACCAACAAAAACAAACAAAGACAGCATTAATTCCAAAGACTTGCCAAAACCGCGACTTTCAGCCAGCAATTTCATAATACCAAACCAGAAATAACCACAAGCCGCTAAAACAGCAATCCTACCCGTAAGCTCATCATCATCTATTAAATCATGAATCGAAAGAACAGATATTAAAAACAGCACAAAAGCACATAAAGACGAAAGAGGAAATCTTCTCAATGTCTCTTTAATGCCATCAACAGGCAACAAAAATGAAAGCTTTTCTAATGCATTACTCATACAATTTTCTCCATATCAATATCAACCTTCATAATTTTCTCCAGCCCGCCCATATAAGGTTTAAGAACATCCGGTACAAAAACACCACCATCAACCGGATCATAATAATTCTCCATCACAGCAATCAATGACCGCCCAACAGCTAAACCGGAACCATTAAGTGTATGCACAAAGCGCGTTTTCTTTTCTCCCTTACGGCGAGATCGGGCATTCATTCTACGTGCCTGAAAATCACCACAATTTGAACAGCTTGAAATCTCACGATATGTTTCCTGTCCGGGCAACCAAACCTCAAGATCATAAGTCTTTTGCGCTCCAAATCCAGTATCACCGGAACAAAGAATAACAGTGCGAAACGGTAAATCCAGCTTCTTAAGAATTGTCTCGGCGCACCCTGTCATACGTTCATGCTCTTCTTGTGAATTTTCCGGCGTACTAACACTAACCATTTCCACCTTATAGAACTGATGCTGACGCAACATTCCGCGAGTATCCTTACCGGCAGATCCTGCCTCTGAACGAAAACAAGAAGTAAACGCACAATATCGACGAGGCAAACATTCCTCATTTACAATCGCATCTGCAACAATATTAGTCAGCGGAACTTCAGCCGTAGGAATCAACCACCGGCTTGATTCTACCTTTTCTTCCAACTCAACAGAACTTTCCGGAATTCGAAATAAATCTTCCGCAAATTTCGGTAACTGACCTGTTCCAAACAAAGCATTATCTCGAACAATCAATGGAGGAGATACTTCCGTATAACCATGCTCCTGCGTATGAGTATCCAGCATAAACTGCGCCAAAGCACGCTCCATTCTGGCCAATCCTGAATGAAGCAATACAAAACGAGAGCCTGACATTTTTGCTGCTATTTCAAAATCCAGCATATCCAGACCTTCACCAATCTCGACATGATCGGAACCACTCTTTACTTTAACCTCGCCAACTTTACGCACTTCAATATTATCATCATCATTTTCACCATCCGGCACATCTTCTGACATAATATTAGGCAAAGCAGCCAAATGCTGAGAAATCACCTGAAGCAAATTACGCTCACGCTCTTCTAATCCAGCCATATGGCTTTTCATGGCCGAAACTTCATCCATAATAGATTGTGCATCACCACCCTGACTCTTGACTTTACCAATCATTTTGGATTTTTCATTACGCTCAGCTTGAACCTTTTGAAGTTCTGTTTGAACAGCACGACGTTCTTCATCAAGCTTTATAAGAGCAGAACTCTGCGAATCTAATCCTCTTCTGAACATTGCCTTATCAAAAGCCTTCGGGTTTTCTCTTATATATCTAATATCGTGCATTATTTAACTCCTGTTATTCTTCACTTAAACTGGAATGACAATAATATAGGCACATGAAAGGCATTCTTTCCATACATAAACCCAAAAAACCAATTTATGACCGCAAACTAACATCAAAAATCTTAGCCCAACTTTCCTTAAGAGCATCATCCAAATCATCCATAGACACGGCACTTCCAAGTATTTCTTCCATACTTGTCACTCCATACTCTGAAATTCCACAAGGAACAATCCCGTTAAAATGAGAAAGATCAGGATTCACATTGATAGAAATTCCATGCAAACTTACCCAACGTCGTATACGAACACCCAAAGCAGCAATTTTCTTCTCACTGCTTTCACATTGATTAGAAACATCACATTGATTAGTGAAATTAGTATTCACCCAAATACCAATACGGCCTGAGCGACGCTCTCCGACAATACCAAACGACTCCAACGCACCTATAATCCAACTCTCAAGATCATAAACATATTGTTTGATATCAGGTCTTTGTTGTCGCTTCTTAAGATTGAGCATTACATAAGCGACGCGCTGCCCATACCCATGATAAGTATATTCACCACCACGACCAGTCTTATAAACAGGAAATTGTGGCTCAAGCAAATCCTTTTCCTTAGCGCTAGTCCCTGCCGTATAAAGCGGTGGATGCTCCAGCAACCAAACCAGCTCATCTTCCGTACCTTCATAAATCCCCATCACCCGAGCATCCATCTCTCTCAATGCATCCTCATAATCAACCGGCTCTAATGAAGTTTTCCATTCCATACTGCTTTTCTAACGGCCATGACTTAACGAATCAACATACTTACAATAATTTGGATTAAAAATCTGACATTTTTAATCCAAGTCCTCAAACGCCGGACATGCTTCGGGCTTACGCCCGCCGTGCAGTCGCACGGTACAATTTTGAATAGAATCTATATAATTCTTATTCAAAATCACTATAATATAGCCTATGCAATATAAAATGATTCAAAAAATTAGCACACAGAAACTATTTTACAGACTTGCACGCAAAGAATTGATCTGTTACCAAACTCAATCAAGAGAACTACCATAACTCTAACTTGGCATGCGGCCGTGGCGGAACTGGTAGACGCGCAGCGTTGAGGTCGCTGTGGGAGTAAATCCCGTGGAGGTTCAAGTCCTCTCGGCCGCACCATAACGTATAGTAATGTTGCTATTACAAGTAGCAAGAAGGTTAAAACAGATGAAAAGACAACATTTTCTAACAACAGGATTATTTGTTGTACTTTGTATGGTAGCATACTTACCTCAAGCACAGGCACAAGAAGGAAATATAGAAGCAAAAAAAATTATTGCCGATCTTGAGGTTAAGAGTGCCTTATGTTATAAGGCGAATAACAAATATGACTCTCCAGCACATAGCGCTTGTAAGAAATGTTTTCATCGAATAAGAGACGTAAGAAGGAGACTCAGAGAAGAAGATATCAAAAAAGCCAATGATATATGTAATGAAGCCGTAGCGATTATGAATCCTGAAACACAAGATGCTTACCGAAAAAGAACAGAACTTGAAAAACTTAAAGAAAGAATAGATAAAACTTATGTGTTTATAAAGACAGATCCTCAAATGTCAGATGCCCGAATAAATAAAATCTGTGATCTTTATGATAAACAAATCCGTTATATAGAAACATTACCTTGGCGTGAAAAAAGTATTGGTGTAGATAAAGAATTAAATCTATCAGCATTTTCTGATGAGCAAAGAATAGAACTTACAATTCACCGTCGTAACTTACGAGAAAATGTGCATAAGCTCTTATTTGCCTATGAAACAGGCAAGCCTGTCTATAGACATCTTTTTTATAATAGTCCTAATTATTGCACATTGAAATATGAGTTAGAGAAGAAAAAGACTCTATACAATAAGTAAAATAAAACGAAATATGAGTTAATTATCGCAGAATATAGCCATTTCTCTAATTTTTATCTTCTACTAATATTAGAGTCACACTACTCCCGTTTTCTTGTCTCTCATATCTATTTTTCTTAAAGGCACAGCCCCTAAGTCAATCAATGCCTGCCCGGATCTTATACTTGCTTGCGCAGCAGCCAACCTTGCAATCGGCACACGATACGGTGAACAAGATACATAATCCAACCCAATCTTTTCACAAAACTCAATAGAAGCAGGATCTCCACCATGCTCACCACAAATACCGAGCTTAAGATCAGGTTTTGTCTTACGTCCGGCATCCTTAGCCAACTCAACCAAACGCCCAACTCCATTAACGTCAATCGAAGTAAATGGATCACGTCTATAAATACCGTACCCGACATAACTTGGTAAAAAATTTGTTACATCATCACGACTCATACCAAGTGCTGTTTGTGTAAGATCATTAGTTCCAAAACTGAAAAAATCAGCAGATTTGGCAATTTCATCAGCCGTAAGTGCCGCTCTAGGTAACTCAATCATAGTTCCAACAAGATATTCAACGCTAGTGCTTTTTTCTTCAAACACAGCAACAGCGGTCTTTTCAACCACATCACGCATCATATCAAGCTCTTTTCGTGCGCCTACCAATGGAATCATAATCTCTGGAATCACATCCCCGGAAACCTCAATCGCTGCCTCAAAAATAGCACGCACCTGCATTTCATAAATTTCCGGATATGTAATACCAAGACGACAACCACGATGCCCAAGCATAGGATTAACCTCATGTAACTCACCAAGACGACGCTGCACAACATCACGGTCAATTCCAGCAGCTTTTGCAAAGCTATCAATATCAGCCTCTTCTTGTGGTAAAAACTCATGCAAAGGAGGATCAAGCAACCGCACAGTAACCGGCAAACCTTCCATAATTTCAAAGAGCTTAATAAAATCGCTTCTCTGCGCAGGTAAAAGCTTTGCCAATGCCTCACAGCGATTCTCTAAAGTCTCCGCAAAAATCATTTCACGCACATTTTGAATTCGCTCACTATCAAAAAACATATGCTCTGTACGGCATAATCCAATACCTTCAGCACCAAAATCAATAGCCGTTTTAGCATCCAGAGGCGTTTCCGCATTAGCACGCACATTCATCCGACGTCGTGAATCCGCCCATTCCATAACTGTAGAAAACTCATCAGACAAACCGGCTTGAATTGTAGGAACTTCACCAAACATCACCTCACCGGTTGAACCATCAATAGTAATAATATCACCATCTTTAATTTCACGACCGGCAACACGAATTAACTTGTTTTGTACATCAATATGCAACTCTCCAGCTCCAGCTACGCAAGCTGTTCCCATACCACGAGCCACAACAGCAGCATGTGAAGTCATACCACCGCGAGATGTCAAAATCCCTACCGCAGCATGCATACCATGAATATCTTCCGGACTGGTCTCCTGCCTACAAAGAAGCACATTCACACCGGCATTACTCTTGGCCTCAGCCTCTTCAGATGTAAAAACAACCTGACCACACGCCGCTCCCGGAGAAGCCGGCAACCCCTTGGTAAGAATCTCTTTTTCAGCATTCGGATCAAGCATAGGATGCAATAACTGATCCAGAGCTTGAGGATTAAAACGCAACAGAGCCTCATCTTGTGTAATAAGACCTTCTTCAACCATATCAACAGCAATCTTTAAAGCTGCTTTAGCTGTGCATTTACCATTACGAGTCTGAAGCATAAACAGCTCGCCTTTTTGTACTGTAAACTCAATATCCTGAATATCACGAAAATGTTTTTCAAGATTATGACGCAACTCATCCAGCTTAGCAAAAATCTCCGGCATCATCTCTTCCATAGAAGGCATATCACTACCTTCTTTTTCACGACCATATTTAGTCATGGATTGCGGTGTACGAATACCGGCAACAACATCTTCACCCTGTGCATTAATCAAATATTCACCATAGAAATAATTCTCACCTGTAGAAGGATCTCGCGTAAACGCAACGCCGGTAGCACAATCCTCGCCCATATTACCAAAAACCATAGATTGCACATTCACACCAGTACCCCATTTCTCGGATATTTCGTGAATACGACGATAAGTCACAGCACGCGGTGTCATCCATGAATCAAACACAGCACTAACTGCTCCCCAAAGCTGCTCTTTAGGATCAGAAGGAAATGATTTGCCTGTCTCGTTTTCAATCACTTCTTTAAAAGACGCAACAACCTCTTTCCACCCTTGCGCAGTAATATCAGTATCCCGCTTAATATCGTTATCACGCTTGTATGTATCAATCACATCTTCAAATTCATGATGTTCAACGCCAAGCACTACATTCCCATACATCTGGATAAAACGACGATAAGAATCCCACGCAAAACGCTCATCACCAGATTGCCTTACAAGTCCTTCAACCGTCATATCATTCAAACCAAGATTCAAAACCGTATCCATCATCCCCGGCATAGAAACACGCGCACCGGATCGCACAGAAACAAGAAGAGGATTATCAACATCACCAAATTTTGCCCCCATAACATCCTCGATTCGCGTCAAAGCAACTTCAAGCTGCTCCTCCAAATCATCAGGATAAGTCTGTTTATTCTCATAATAAGATGTGCAGACTTCTGTAGTAATTGTAAAACCCGGAGGAACAGGCAATCCAAGTGAAGCCATCTCGGCAAGATTAGCGCCCTTCCCCCCTAAAAGATTACGCATAGACGCATTGCCTTCAGTCTCTTTAGACCCAAAGCTATAGACCCATTGTGTCATTCAAAAACGCTCCTTAAAGTAGCTGTCATTGGTTATTATAATGCGGTGTAAACTATTTAACGTTTTCATGCAAAAAAGTTAAGTAAAAAATTATCTTAAACACCTTTTTCTAACCTTTTTACCATCATTATGCATAAATTATCATCAATAGGCTTAAAAAGACGCATCTGACTAGACAAAATATGCAAACGCTCACCTTCCCCATGATCAAGCTTGTGAATAGCTATATTTTGTAATTGCGTATTACTCATAATCTCCTTTACGATACAACTCATGCGCATTATTCACACATTTTTATTTTCCATTCTTCTTTTTTCAACAACACTACCGACTTTAGCGGAAGACAGCCCCTTTAAAGGAGGTATGCAATATACTGCTATAAAAAATAAATCTCAAATCTCAAATCCTGATAGCACTATACAAAAAGATAACAACATCAATACAGATAAACATACCTATGAACAAAATGAAAAATCCCAAATACAAAGCAATGTATGGAAAAAATACAAAACACTGGCCGCAGGTAATGCTGAAAAAGACATAAAAATAGAAAATAAAAATGAAATATCAGAAAACAAAAAACCAAAAGAAACGGCAGAAAAACCAACTCCAACACCTGCACCAACAGGTCTTGCCGGTATTATACAGCAATATCATCATAACAAAGAACAACGAAAAGAAATGAAAACACTAACAATGACAAAACCTAAAAATCTGGAATGAAAAGATAAACCTAGCAACAAAAAACCTTCAGACATGAACAACCCTTTAGAAGAATTATCCTCACATCTTGATAAAGATATGAGATCCGTAAACGCTGAAATTATCAAACGAATGGACTCGCCGGTCTCACTTATTCCTCAACTGGCCAGCTATCTAATTGCTGCCGGTGGTAAACGCATACGGCCACTTTTAACACTTGCCTGCACTTCCATTTATAACGGTAACATGCAACGCGCACATATGCTTGCAACAGCAGTCGAATTCATACACACAGCTACACTTTTACATGATGATGTTGTTGATGAAAGTAAAAAGCGTCGCGGACAAGCTGCTGCCAATCTAGTATTTGGCACTCAATCAAGCATTCTGGTCGGAGACTTTCTTTTCTCCCGTGCATTCCAGCTTATGACAGATGATGGCTCTCTCGATATTCTACGCGTACTATCCGGTACTTCTGCAATTATTGCACAAGGAGAAGTAATGCAGCTCACAACTGCTGGAAACATCGACACCACAATAGAAAAATATATCGAAGTAATAGAAGCCAAAACAGCAACTTTATTTTCCGCAGCTTGTGAAGTCGGCTCTATCATTGCCGGAGCTGACACACAAGCTAATACAGCAATGGCTAAATTTGGCATGAATATAGGCATTGCCTTCCAAATTGCCGACGATGCACTGGATTATAACGCAGATCAAGAAAAGCTCGGTAAAACCATTGGTGATGATTTCCGAGAAGGTAAAATGACAGCGCCTGTTATTCTTGCTCTTGAAAAAGCCAATAATGAAGAACGTAACTTTTGGACAAGAACAATCAAACAAAAAGAACAAACAAACAATGATCTAGCTACAGCTCAAAGCATTTTAGAGCGTCATAATGCCAATGAAAAAGCACTCAAACTAGCTGAAACATATGGAAACAAAGCTCGTCAAGCCCTAGCTGAAGCGCCTGACCATAAACTTAGAGCCTTATTAGACTCTCTCATTACATACGCAATTCACAGACAATCTTAATCAAAGTGCTAATATAAAAAATTCAATGTAGCCCCATAAATCAAAAACGTAAAACCAACCGCACTCAAAGGATAAGCAGCCACAGGAGGCAATCCTCCCTTAACAAAAAACAAATACATGATGAACAACACAGGAATTGTAGCCACAAAATAAGTACGAAGACCAAATATATTCATCTCAGGAAACAATATAAAACTTAAAAGCAATACCACAGTCATAATACAAGCAACAATCTTGTACCAATCGTCAGCAACGTGATTAAACAAATGAGAACCACGCAAAATAATCCACAGCACAGACGGAACAGACACCCATAAAGAAACAAATAACGCCATAATATAAGCGTCCCTTTCATAAAAAAGATACTGTATAAAATCACCTTTTTTTGCCGCAACACCAAGCACAGAAGAAATATAAGTCAAACTAAGAACTGGAAAAAAACGCTGATTCAAAATTTCAAAAAAATCACTGGGTAAAATATTATTCGATGAACCATGTTTAAGCTCTATTTTAGGTTCTTTTTTACTCATGAAAATACATTCTTTTTATTCATTACATGGAAAAGATAAAAATAAAGCCAGAGCAACGCCCGGAGAAGCTACAAACTTACTATGTTCACGCCTGTTTTTATATAAATAACTATAAACATGCAATTGCAGTTCATTCATACTTATATTCTCAGGAACACAAAATTTAACATTTGGTGATGTATCCATAGACTGGATAAAATTATGATAATCAAGAACTCCGGCAATATAAGCCTGACACGCCAGCCTACCACCCTCAACAAGCTCCTTACCATCTTCATCAACACCACACATATGCAAAAGATATTCACCGGAAAATCTAGCCGCATTAGTTAATGACGGAAACATAATTACAAACATCAAGCTCAATATTAGAAAAAATTTACCCAATATCATTTTTATCGCCACTCTTGATTTTAAGCTGCCCAAGAATAGCAAATGGTGAATCTTCCGGCTTGCGATCTGGCTCAGCGCTCATAATTTTTATAGTACGATTTGTACTTTTATTTCGCTTACCTTTTTTCTTCTCTGAGCTTTTCTTTTTCTCTGGTTTTTCATATTTCTGAGCTTTATTTTTCTTAAAAACCTGCTTTTCAAAAGCCTTGCCTTTCTTTAAACGAAAGGTTGCAAGCTCCGGTTTAACTTGCTCCTGAGGTTTTTTATTCTCTTTCTCTTTCTCTTCATCTTCAGAAGACTTTTCCTCAACAATCAATTTCTCAGACTTTTCTATTTGCTCTACTTGCTCTATTTGCTCTACTTGCTCTACTTGCTCTATTTGCTCTATTTGCTCTATTTGCTCTACTTGCTCTGCCGGATCAAAAATCTTTTTATGTCCCATTGCTTCAAGAACCCCATAAAGCCCATCAATAGAGCAACCAAACCACTCAGCCATTTTATGCTCAGCCTTAAATTTTCCACCTTCCGCAGCATCATAAACAGCACTAATCACACGATCCAACATATCAATACGAATAGCCCGCCCGCCATAAACAGGATATCCAACAGACTGATAAAACTGCTTATCTATCTCTGACAAATCAACACTAAACGAAACAACTCCATCCTTTGGCACAAGAGCCGGCAAAGGTTTATCATTGTAAAGACTCCACAAAAGAGCGCGTAAATGAACAGCAGCAGGCTTATTCAAATCCGGCAAAAACACAAGAATTGGACCAAGATGAATCTTTTTAAAGCGCAATGAACGTCTCATATCTTGATCAAGCTTAACAATCAAATCCTCAAGCTGTTCACGAGGAACAATCCCCATAGCAGAAAAAACCTGAGCGGAAATAGCCTCTACAACGTCAGACTCATCACCGTCAGGCAGTGCCACCAACGGCTCAAGCACTGTTGCTATATAAGATTTCAACCAAATCTCTACAGCCTCTTTCCCTATAACCTTATCCTCCACAAAAGCTGAAGCTAAAAGCTCCACCTCAGGAATCAATATATTATGTCCTTTTAAAACCCTAGCAACCGGCTCTCCCGGCATAGGATTGCTCACATCGGATTGGTAAGAAATCTTACCATCATCTCCCAAAGTAAACTGTGTCGCTTGTACGTCCGGCATCTCTTGATTGTATCTCATATTTTATTTGTAATGAATATATTACGATATAACCGAAAACTTATTTTAACACCAAGGTTTAGTTAGTATTTTTCCCATATTTTTGTTTTAATACTCTTTGCATTTACCTAATTAACCCTATTGAGGAAATTTTTATATGGTACGCAGCTTATATTTATTATGTCTTTCTTTTATTATTTTCATAGTGCCTCCCTCCGCACAAGCATATGATAAAAATGATAAAAATGCTGCCCATCTAAAAACCATCTTTGACAATTTAATACATTCCAAAAAAATTATCCATACAGGAATTACATTCGATGGTGAGGTTATAGTTGAACCAACAGACACTTATTACGCCATAACTCTCCCTTATATGAAAATCAAACATCCTGATGGGTCACAAGAAGATATAGGAATGATTTCCATTAACGCCACCCCGCACGAAAAAAAAGGCCAGTGGAAAATGGCGATAGCCATACCAACACCTATAATACTCTTCAATAAAAAAGGTGAACAAATTATGCATTTGGATATTGGCGATCAAAGCAGCGCAGGAATATGGCATGAAAAATTACAAAATTTTATAAAACTGAACACAAAACTAAAAAACATAAAGATAGAAAATATATACCCCTCCTCCAACATACAAGTTCCATTACTGGAAATACTCTACAATTTTGAAGAAGACAAAAACCAGCTCTGGTCAGGCACAGCAATAACAACTCTACATAATATCGAATCCAATATAACCAAAGGCCATATACAGACAACTATTGATGAAATCAAAGCTATTGCTACTCTAGACAAATACGATACCAACAAAAAAATAACACTAAAGGAAAACATCCTAGAAAATAATGCTCCTTCATCAAAAAGCCATAACACGCTTTTTAAAAACTTTTTTAGCAACGCAAACGGCGGTAGCGTTCAATACAGTGTTTCAGGTATAAAACATACATATAACAATGAACAAGAAACAATTATTACTCTTGACCATGGACAATTTAATTTAGATATAAACGGAGTGCGCGATGATAAAATTACACTAGGCACAAACTTAAACCTTAAAAACTTCAATGTCACACCTAAACCCATTGAATATAAAGACATCACACCATCAAACCTAAATCTTGGAATAACAATACATGACATCCCGTTAACACAAATAATAACACTTATCGTAAACGCAACCATGAAAACAATTGAACAATCAGAAACACCAAAGCTTTCATGGCTATCTTTTTTCATAAACATACCGGTATTACTATCGCAATCAAACACATATGTAGAAATAAAAGACAATTACATCAGCGGACATGCCTACAAAGCAACACTTAACGGTAATGTACAGACAGACATTACAGCCGTAAACAGTGCAACAGCAAACCTGAAAACCACGCTTCACGGGCTAGATCATATCCTTGCTAAAACACAAGTACTGGCTGCCAATCCGAATAGTGAAAATGTAACAACATTCAGAAGCATAAATGCAATTCTTGAAAAAATAAAAGCACTGAGCAAAGTAGAAACCACAAAAGACAACACATTCATTCATGTTCTTAATATAATTATGAATAAACAAGGACAAATTCTATTAAACGGAAAAGACCTTTTTACAGGAAAGAATCATCAAACTGATAAAACAAATCAACCAGTACAAATATCACACCCTGAGAATATAGGGAATAACAGCATTCAAACGCAATAATCCCTCACGTTCCAACATCAAACATTCATCATCAAGATTCAACCAACCCTGATCTTGCAAATCTTTTATCTTGCACATATCCAGTTTTTCATCCCACGCACATTGAGCCTCATACTCTAATGTCTCCAAAGACACGCCCTTGCGCAAACGAAGCCCCATCATAAGAGCCTCAAGAAAACGATCATCAGAACTCAAAGCTTCAAAAGGATAAGCAGCATTACCGTTATTCTCAACACGTTCCAACCACAATTCAAGAGAGCTATGCTCTTGCGTAGCATATTTTTTCCCATCAATCATAAGTCGTCCGTGAGCACCTGCTCCGACACCAATATAATCACCATAATTCCAATAAATCATATTATGCTTTGATTCCTTACCAACACACGAATGATTAGACACCTCATAAGCCGGCAAATCTGCTTTTTCCAGAATATCTTGTGTTAAATTATAAAAATCAGCAGCAAGGTCTTCTTTTGGAAGTGAAAACTTTCCACAAGTATGCATCGCATAAAATGGTGTATTACGCTCAATACTCAACTGATAAACAGAAAGATGCCCAGACATATAAGGCAAATAAGGCAAAGCTTGTTGCAACTCCAATTCCCAGTTTTGTAAAGTTTGCCGTGGCAGCGCGTAAATCAAATCAAAGCTGTAATGATCAAAGATATCTCTTGCAACATCAATAGCTTGCACTGCTTCTTTAACACTGTGCTTACGCCCTAAAAATTTCAAACTTTCATCACTAAACGATTGCACACCAAGAGAAATACGATTAACCCCAACCGCATGAAAAGCTTTAAACTTCTCAGTCTCAACAGAAGTAGGATTCGCCTCCAGCGTTATCTCAATATCATTAGAAATCGGCCAGAGTTTTTGAATTTTTGAAAAAATAGCTTCAACCGTTTCAACCTCCATAAGAGAAGGAGTTCCGCCACCAAAAAAAATAGATACAACTTTTCGATCAGGAACTAAGCCTGCATAAAATTCAAGAGCCTTCAGATAAGCACCAAGCCATGCTCTTTCATCCATATTATCACAAACATACGAGTTAAAATCACAATATGGACATTTAGATAAACAAAAAGGCCAGTGGATATAAATCCCTATCTGGCCATCTTGACTCACAAAAAACTCACTTTAAATCTTATCTAATGTTGAACTCAACTTTTGAAATCGCAGGTGCTTCAACAAGAACACCAGTTGTACCGATAGTATTTAACATTGATTCGAAAACTATAGGCAATGAAAGCAATGCACCTCCAGCAGCCAAACGAATAGCTCCATCTTTAATTGGAGTTTGAGTTGGATTTTCGACATGATCCTTGATTTTTATTATACCCATCACGCCCATAAAAATACCAATAAGATAAGAAAATGATGTCAGAAGCCCGGGAAGCTCTTCAATAGAAGCGTTAATATTACGAGCAATAGAGCTAAAACTATTCCCAGTCCCAGCACCGGCTTCACCAGTCTGAACTAAAAGCCCTACAACAAAAGCAGCTTGAAAAGCCAACATGCGCTTATTTATATTCTTAATCATACCGACCTCCTTGAGATTTAAGTCTACTAACAAATTGCGACGTATGTCTTTACGTAGCACAACACTATGAAAAAGTCAATCTTTAATTAAAAATATACTCCGCAAAAACTTTTACTCACAGGGGTTTACAAGCCCTTACCTGCAAAAAATATTTCAATCATTTTATCAAAAGCTTTAGCACGATGAGAAATCTTATGTTTATCCTCAGGATTCATTTCCGCAAAAGTTATATTATAACCATCAGGAACAAAAAACGGATCATACCCAAACCCAAAATCCCCACGCTTTGGCCAGATAATGTACCCCTCAACACGCCCGTCAAATGTTTCAACACGTCCATCCGGCCATGCAAGAGCCAATACACAAACAAAAGCCGCAGATCTATCCTGCGAGCTACCAAGCTCTTCATGAACTTTTTGCATCGCAAAATCAAAATCCTTTTCTTCTCCTCCCCAACGAGATGAATAAATTCCGGGAGCGCCATTTAGTGCCGTAACGCTAAGCCCGCTATCATCAGCCAAACTCAACTTACCGGATGCTTGTGCAGCAGCTTTTGCTTTCAAAACAGCATTCTCTTCAAAGCTTGAACCGGTTTCTTCCGGCTCTAAAAGACCCAAATCCGAAGCACTATAAAAGGTAATGACAAAGGGATGCAATAAATCAGCAATCTCACGTGCCTTACCGGAATTATGCGTTGCAATGACAAGTTCATCAAAAACATCTAATCCCATATCACTAGCTCACAATCATAAATAAACAGAAAAACTTACATTGGAGACATATTGAAAAGTAACGTATCCCCGTTATTGAAAATCATCCAATAACATCATTCTG
>JAGLMC010000075.1 GCA_023140215.1 Alphaproteobacteria bacterium | reverse complement strand
AAAATCATCCAATAACATCATTCTGAATCACAGTTAAATCAGAACATCCAGACTTAGCCAACGATAACAATTTTAAAAACTCATCTTCCGAAAAAGCCTCTTTCTCAGCCGTACCCTGAATTTCAACAATGCCACCCTTACCGGTTATGACAAAATTAGCATCGGTATCAGCATCCGAATCTTCCACATAATCAAGATCAAGCACAGGAACTCCATCACAAATACCGCAAGAAATAGCTGAAATTGTATCAGTTATTGGTAATGAATCCAGCAAGCCAATCTTTACCAAATGCTCAAACGCCAAATGCATAGCAACAAATCCACCGGTAATTGCCGCTGTACGAGTTCCTCCATCTGCCTGAATTACATCACAATCAACCCGCACCTGACGCTCACCCATAGCCTTCATATCAACAACAGATCGCAATGCACGTCCAATAAGCCTCTGAATCTCTTGTGTCCTGCCAGATTGTTTTCCACGCGCAGCTTCCCTGTCCATTCGTGAATTTGTTGAACGAGGTAACATACCATATTCACCGGTCACCCAACCCTTTCCAGTCTTCCTCATCCAACCGGGAACTTTTTCCTCAACCGTAGCAGTACAAAACACATGAGTATCTCCAAACTTAGCCATACAAGATCCTTCCGCATGCTTTGAAACATGTGGAATAAGTTCAACTACTCTTAACTGATCTGCCGCTCGGCCTGAAGGTCTCGTCATTTTTATCTCCAAATATTAATATGCAACGACACTCTAACCATGCAAAAACACTTGTCAATTAATTGTCTAAAATGATTATCCAAAACAAATGACCGTGGATGAACTGTAAAGAGCGCAGTATTAGGATTGCCAGCCTTTCTTGTTCCTATTATCCTTAGTGCAAATATATGGATTCACATTATTAAAAATTTGAGAGTTTTTAAAAAAAGCTTATGATTAAAAATATACGCCTTTCATACTTACCTGTAATAACCATTTGCGCACTTGTTATGATGATGTCTACAGGACTATCCTTTGCAAAAGAATTTCCAAAAATTGAAATTTCAGACGCACCCAATATAGTTCCGAATCATGGATATACAATGAGCTTTATACGCTCATCTGTTAACAAGGATAATGAAGCAACACTACGAATCATACAACCCTCAGGTATCAGCGGATGCATAAGCATTTTCACACCAAAGCCTCAATTATCTATTATAGGCTCTTCTGCAAAAGTTATAATCAGTGCTCCAATCATAAAATTTAATGATGAACCTCAATACGGCAACAACATTTGTAAAAAACAATCACCGTCAATAGTTACAAATGTTATTTTAAACCGTGACACCTTCATTGAAAAAAATATAAAGAAAATTACATTTTCAGGCCCCGGTGGTTCAGATACTTATGATCTACATGTTGATACAAACAAAATTTATTTCTTTAAGAAAATCAAAAATGCAAAACTAGGGAAAGACCTTCAACTTTCATATTTTGATGATAAGCATTTTTTCAAACCTGACATCTCAAGAAACCACCCTACTCCGCTTACACACTGGTTCTATCCGGAAAATGTAGTAATACTCAGCGTCCCTTCTGCAGATAATAATCAAGACGTAAGTGCAAAACTTAAACAATTAGCCTCAAAAAAAGGATTTATAAAACTCGAAACACTATTACCGGGATTTAAACCACCAACAACTGACAAAAACACACTCTATTTTGTTGACCAAACCGGAATAACTGCTAAATCTCTTAGCCATAATACAGAAACAAAATACGAAACAATAAGTGTTTCAGAAACTTTTTATGGAACAAATGGAGCATATGAACGTTCAAAAGAACTTCATGTAATTGCAAAGCTTCCGGGAACTTTTGATTGAAACTATACATAAATAGTTATATAAATCTTTTTCAAATAAATTGAAAACACTATGACTCAAGGTAAACCAATCAAAGCTAGTGACATGCCAGAAACAAAAAAAGACATCCCGACAAAAGAAACACCGACAGAACGCTCAGCGCGACTGGAAACGGAAGCTGCTGCTGGAGCATATGACCCACTAGCACCAGAAACCATACCGGAACAACAGGATCAAAAAGAAAAGGCAGAGCAAGAAAACACTGACTTTACTATAATTGAAGCACTACAAAATGAACTGGACAATACAAAAGACCAGATGATGCGGGCATTAGCAGAAGCTGAAAACACTCGCCGACGAGCACAAAAAGAACGTGAAAATGCATCCAGATACGCCATTGCTAATTTTGCTAAAGAACTTCTAAACGTATCTGACAATTTACGCCGTGCGCTAGACTCTGTTCCAGACGATCTAATCAAAGTTGATGTTCGCATCAAAAACCTTCTTGACGGTATTGAAGCCACAGAACGAGAGCTTCTAAGAAGTTTTAAAAAAAATGGCATTGAAAAACTTGAATCAATTGATGAAATATTCAATCCTAACTTCCATGAAGTTATGTTTGAAACAACAAATAGTGGCAAACCGGCAGGAACAATCACACAAATTGTTGAAACAGGATATGTAATAAATGGTCGCCTACTCCGCCCAGCTCGCGTAGGTGTAGCCAAAGACGAAGGTCAAGGAAATAGCAGCAACACCGGAAAATCTACCCCGGGAAATACTTTAAATACAGAAGCTTGAATAAAGAATAATCTCAAAACAAAACTAAAATCTACCAAAATAAAGATACATTTCCGGTCTTGTTAACAATCAAGATAGGAAACTTTTCCTAGTTTGTCAAGTAAAATTTTTATTTTTTTATAAAATTTTTAAAACCCACACTGACATTTACAAAAAACCATGTTATATTCATAAACTTAACTAAAACTATAAACCTACGGGAATCGGAATAGTGCCTATAATCAGGGCTATTAACGTATTTGCCAATAAAAAGAGGACTAAAAAATGAGCAAAGTAATAGGTATTGATCTTGGAACAACAAATTCATGTGTAGCCGTTATGGATGGCAAAGAGCCCCGCGTAATTGAAAACGCAGAAGGAGCAAGAACAACCCCATCCATGATAGCTTTTGGCAAAGATGGAGAACGTCTTGTTGGACAACCTGCAAAACGACAAGCCGTTACAAACCCTGACAAAACGCTTTATGCTATCAAACGATTGATAGGACGTCGCTTTGACGACCCACAAGCCAAAGATCTAATTGAAAAAGCTCCATTTAATATTGTAGAAGGTGATAATGGTGATGCATGGGTAGAAGTTGACGGTGAAACATATGCCCCATCTCAAATTGCAGCCATACTTTTACAAAAAATGAAAGAAACAGCAGAAGCCTATCTTGGAGAAAAAGTTACAAAAGCTGTCATTACAGTTCCTGCCTATTTTAATGACTCACAACGACAAGCTACAAAAGATGCAGGTAAAATTGCAGGACTGGATGTTGAACGTATTATTAACGAACCAACAGCCGCCGCACTTGCTTATGGTCTGGATAAGAATTCCGCAGGCACTATTGCCGTTTATGACCTTGGGGGCGGTACTTTTGATGTCTCCATTCTTGAAATAGGTGATGGGGTTTTTGAAGTAAAATCAACAAACGGAGATACATTCCTTGGTGGTGAAGACTTCGATTCCAGAATTATTGATTATCTTGCCGATGAGTTCAAAAAAGAGCAAGGAATTGATCTACGTAAAGATAAACTAGCTCTGCAACGCCTGAAAGAAGCAGCAGAAAAAGCTAAAATTGAACTGTCTTCAACGTCACAAACAGAAGTTAATCTTCCATTTGTTACAGCAGATTCTTCCGGCCCCAAACACCTGCAAATCTCACTATCCCGCGCAAAACTTGAAAGTCTTGTAGATGATTTAATTAAACGCACAATCAACCCATGCAAAAAAGCTATGAAGGATGCCGGCCTAAAACCATCGGAAATTGATGACATTGTTCTAGTTGGCGGTATGACACGCATGCCGAAAGTCATAGAAGCTGTAAAGGAATATTTCGGTAAAGAACCTCACAAAGGAGTTAACCCTGATGAAGTCGTTGCCGATGGTGCTGCTATTCAAGGTGGGGTCTTGCAAGGAGATGTTAAAGACGTACTCTTGCTGGATATTACTCCATTATCTCTTGGTATTGAAACTTTAGGCGGTGTATTCACACGCCTTATAGACCGTAATACAACAATTCCAAGCAAAAAATCTCAAGTATTTTCTACAGCCGAAGATAATCAAAATGCAGTAACTATCAGAGTATTTCAAGGTGAACGTGAAATGGCCTCTGATAACAAAATACTGGGACAATTTGATCTGGTTGGTATTCCACCTTCAGCACGGGGAATTCCACAAATTGAAGTTACATTCGATATTGATGCCAACGGTATAGTAAATGTATCAGCCAAAGATAAAGCTACAAACAAAGAACAACAAATACGCATCCAAGCTTCTGGAGGGCTATCTGATGATGACATAAATCAAATGGTCAAAGACGCAGAAAGCAATGCTGATGTTGACAAAAAACTACGTGAAACTGTTGAGGCTAAAAATCAGGCTGAATCAATGATTCATGCAACAGAAAAATCACTTAGTGAGTTTGGAGACGAAGTTCCTGCTGAAGATAAAGAAGCAACAAAAAAAGCAATCGAAGATCTTAAATCTGTTCTTGACGGTAGCAAAGATGAAATAGAAGATAAAACTCAAGTACTTTCAGAAGCCAGTATGAAACTTGGGGAAATTGCTTACCGTAAAGCTCAAGAAGAAGCTGCCGGTCAAACAGATGAAGAAGCTGCCGATGCAGCCGCAAAAGCTTCTGAGTCCGATAATGAGGATGACGATGATATTGTTGATGCTGAAATCATAGACCTCGAAGTTGAGGACGATGATGACGAAAATAATGAAGAAAAAACCGCATAATCCTTAATTCCAGCACTTCCCTTATCTAATTAAGGGAGGTGCTTTTATGCTTAAACAAACATCTGGAAAACATATGCCATCTTTAAATACAAAAAAAGAACGGTCAGTATCTTATTACGAAATACTAAATATTGAACCTCTTGCTTCAGATGAAGATGTTAAAAAAGCTTACAGGAAAATGGCTATGCGCTTTCACCCGGATCAAAATCCACAAAATAGAAGAATGTCAGAATTGCACTTTAAACTTATTAACGAGGCATATTCTCATCTTAAAACAAAAAAACAACGCAGTAATTATAATCACCTAATGCATATAGATGCTCATAATGACAACACATTTCAGCAAAACACATCATGGATTTCTACACTGGCAGCATTATTTTGGCCAACTAACAACAAATCATAAGAATTTAGATAAAAATGAGTGAACAAGATTTATATAAAACACTAGAGATAAATAAAAACGCCAGCGCCGATGAGCTAAAAAAAGCCTATCGAAAGCTTGCTATGAAATATCATCCGGATCAAAACAAAGATAATCCGGAAGCAGAAGCTAAATTCAAAGATATTAGCCATGCCTATGACATATTAAAAGACGAGCAAAAACGCGCAGCTTACGATCGATTCGGCTCTGCTGCCTTTGATGGCTCTATGGGATCAAGAAATTCTGGTAACGGCATGGGTGGAGGAGCAGGCTTTGGAGGAGGAGCTTTTTCCGATATTTTTGAAGATATGTTTGGTGACTTCATGGGAAGCGGAGGCGCTCAAGGACAAGACAGAGCAACAAGAGGCTCTGATCTTCAATACACATTAAAAATATCTCTGGAAGATTCCTATAAAGGTAAAAATATCAAAATCAAAATTCCTGTAAACGACACATGCGATGCTTGTAATGGATCAGGAGCAGAAAAAGGCACATCTGCTGAAAAATGTCCAGAATGCAACGGACATGGTCGCATACGCCAACAACAAGGATTTTTCACAATAGAACGTACTTGCCCAACATGCGAAGGACAAGGACAAATAATTAAGAGTCCTTGTAAAAAATGTTCCGGCACAGGGCGAATCAAAAAACAGAAAAACCTAAAGGTTAAAATTCCAGCAGGTGTTGAGCATGGCCGTAGAATTCGACTCTCCGGAGAAGGTGAAGCAGGAACAAGAGGAGGCCCTCATGGTGATTTGTATGTACTAGTATCCATAAAACCTCATAAATTCTTTAAACGAGATGGCGCTAATTTATATTGTCGAGTTCCTATCACCATGACCAAAGCAACACTTGGAGGTGATGTTGAAGTTCCAACAATAGAAGGAACCTGCTCAAAAGTTAAAATTCCGGCAGGAACACAAACCGGCCAACAATTCCGCCTTAAAGGTAAGGGAATGAGTATGCTACGCTCCAATGCAAAAGGAGACATGTACATAGAAATATTCGTAGAAACTCCAGTAAATTTAAATAAAAAACAACAAAGCGTAATTAAAGACCTCGACAAAATGTTAAGTGATATAAAAACAGCGGCAAAACACTCACCGGAGTCCAGTGGATTCTTCAAAAAAATGAAGGAATTCTGGGACGATATAAAGGATTAAATTGAAAAAACCATGATGAAAATCGGAATTGTTGGATGTATGGGACGCATTGGCTCACTGCTTGTTGAAGAAATTATCTCTAAAAAACATGATGGTATAGAGCTTGCGGGTGGCACAGCTCTCCAAGAAGATATTCCAGATAACAGCAATTTCTTTATCACAAACAATCCAGATGAATTATTCCAACGTTCCGATGCAATAATCGACTTCACTACCCCTGAAGCCAGTCGTAAACACATATGGATGGCAGCCAAATATAAAAAAATTCTTATCCTCGCAACAACTGGCTTTAATACTGCCGATGAAATAGATATAGCTAAAGCATCAAAAGAAACCACAATTGTTTATTCTGCAAATTTCAGCATCGCTGTAAATATGCTCTTCGCCCTAGTTGAAAAAACAGCAGCCAGCCTCGGTCAAAATTTTGACATTGAAATCATTGAAGCACATCACAAACACAAAATAGATGCACCATCCGGTACAGCCATTGCTCTGGGAAAAGAAGCAGCAACCGCCAGAGGTCAAAATTTTGAAGAAGTCGCAGTGTTATCTAGAGAAGGAAACACAGGAGCTCGCAAAAATGGTGAAATTGGTTTTTCCACCATCCGTGGCAGTGATATTGTTGGAGAACACACTGTCTATTTCCTTGGAGATGGAGAACGGCTTGAGCTAAAACAACAAGCCACTAACCGTAATCTTTATGCAAAAGGCGCAATCAAAGCTGCTTTATGGGCTAGGGAACAAAAATCAGGACTTTATTCAATGCGCGATGTTTTGGGATTATAAATTTTCTCAGTATCAGAATTGATTCTTCTTTTATTTTTAAACATTTTTTCTATTGAAAACCATGAAAGCCGATACAAAAAATAATCAACCAAAACGCTCTGAGCTTCTGATGCCTGCCGGCTCTTTGGAAAAACTTAAAGTAAGTGTTTTATATGGAGCTGATGCAGTTTATCTTGGGACTCCAGATATGTCTTTGCGTACTAAATCCAAATTCTCCCTAGAAGATATAAAAGAAGGAATTATCTTTGCACATGAACACAATGTACGTATTTATCTTACTTTGAATCTATTTACGCATAATAAGGACATTCCAAAGATTGATGCTTATATTGAGACATTAAAAGATATACAGCCCGATGGTGTGATTATTGCTGATCCCGGTGTTTTTACTTACGTACAAGAATGCGCTCCGGAATTAAACTTACATGTCTCTACTCAAGCAAATGTTTGCTCATGGATTACAGTTGATTTTTGGAAAAAACAAGGTGCGGATCTTGTAGTTCTAGCAAGAGAAGTGACCTTTAATGAACTAAAAGAAATCAGAGAACGCTGTCAGGATGTAAAGTTAGAAACTTTTGTTCACGGTGCAATGTGTATGACATATTCCGGACGCTGTTTACTATCTAATTTTATGGCTGAACGCGGTGCTAATCAAGGGAATTGTGCTAATTCTTGCCGTTGGCAATATAAGGTTGGTTTGCGCCTCAATGATGGCTCTGTTAAAGAGCTTGAGCTAAACGAAGAAAATATGGAGTTATTTGAATTTGTATTAGAAGAAGGACACAGACCGGGAGAATTCATGCCTATTGAAGAAGACTCCCGTGGCTCATATATACTCAATTCCAAGGATATGTGCATGATGCCAAAACTGGATGATTACTTACGTATTGGCATTGATAGTTTAAAAGTAGAAGGTCGAAACAAGAGTCCGTATTACATGGCAGTAGTTGCAGGTGCTTATCGTCGTGCTATTGATGATTATTACGCCGATCCGAAAAGCTGGAATGCACTTCCATATATGCGAGAATTAGAAACTATTGGAAACCGTGGTTATACTCTGGGTTTTCATGATGGCCGTTTAAAGAATTTTGCTCATAATTACGAGAATACCAAAGCTGTGGCTTCATGGGAATATGGTGGAATTATCCGTGAGGTTAAAAAAGATGGCTTTATAATAGAAATTAAGAACCATATTATAGCTGGCGATGTTCTTGAATTCTTACCACCAAATGCAAATGAAACTGTTTTTTTACGTCTTTATGAATTTGAGCTTATAGGTAAAAAAGAAAAACTTAATGAAGTTCATGGAGGCCCTCAACATCAACTTTGGATTCCATTCACTGCTTTTGACCATGAAGATCCAGATTTACTAAAAAAGAACTTTCCGCCTTTTTCTATTATTCGCAAGGAAACATCTTTAACAGAAGAAGAATGGCAGAGATTAAAACTTGATAAACTGGCGCAAAAAATTGAAATTGGAAATACATCAGATTCTCAATATTATAAGAGCGTTGAAAAACTACAGGAAACTATAGGTGAAGAACTTATGGACAAGCGCTCTAAAACATCCCGTTCTGGTGTTGAAGGATGTTGCGGACGAGGATGTAACGGTTGCTTGATGTTTTGGAATGATTCGCAATACGAAAAAGCACGCGCTCTACTGGCTAAAAAGAAACATGGTGAAATGCTAGATCGAAATATGCGTGAAGAAACGGCTGATTAATATCTCCATAATAATAACTTTTCTTGGTTATCTGAAACAACCCAAAATTAATTATCTAATAAAATCAAAACGATTCATTGTTTTCTTAAAAAAAGTTTAAATAGAGACTTGCGAGGTTGATAACCACATGATAAGTTCGCTGTGAAATCAGGATTATTTTAAATCAATACGGATCGTCCCGTAACTTTGCCAAAAGGTGTTGTTACGGTCTCTTTTAGCAATATGAAAGGTGCGGTAATTATGTTTCATCGTGTAAAACCAGAAGTACAACAAAATACACCATCATCACAAAAAGTAACTATAGAAGGCTCACAAATAAAAAAAGAAAAGATAATAGAGCAAGCTGTGCAATCTCCTGTTAAAAATATACATAATTCAGAGGAAAAAATGAATACAATGAATGAAAATAAATCAACACAACAAGATGTAAACTCAGCGCAAGAAGTACAAGCAGCTACTGCACCTGCAAATTCTTATCAGCGCTCCAATCAAGCTCCTGTTCAAAGTTATGCTCCATCATATTCTCCTGCATCTTCTTACTCTACGTCAAATGCATCTGAATCAGCCGCTACTGTCGGTGATCGCAGATTAACTATTGGCGCAGGTATTACAATGTCTGGTGAGATTGAGTCTTGTGATTACCTTTTAGTTGAAGGTACTGTTGAGGCTGCTCTTAAAGGTGCCAGTATGCTTGAAATTTCTGAAAGTGGAACATTCTACGGCACTGTTGAAATTGGTGAAGCTGTTATTTCCGGACGTTTTGAAGGTGATATTACTGTAACCGGTCGATTACTTGTTCGGGCTGGCGGTGTAATTACCGGCGCAATTGCTTACGGTCAACTGGAAATCGAGGCTGGTGCAATTATTGATGGTCGCTTAACACCAGTTGTAACATCTCAACAAACAGAACAGCAACAACAAGCGTCTTCTTCTGTTTCTGCTACTTCAGCAAAAAAAGTACCGGCATCTCATGACGCACCACCTGAACCGGCAAATACAGAAGGAAATGAATTGTTTTCAAAAACAGCTTCATAAGTGACTTTACGCCAGATAACTCTAGGGGATTACTCTGGGGATTACTCTGGCGGTTTCACTTTTTTAGATTGTTTTTTCTTTAAATTCACATAGATCATTTACTAGACATTCTTGACAATTTGGCTTTCTTGCCTTGCAAATATAACGACCATGCAAAACAAGCCAGTGATGTGCGTGAAGAATAAATTCATCCGGTATAACTTTTAAAAGCATTTCTTCTACTTTTTCAGGTGTCTTTCCTTGTGCAAGCCCCGTTCTATTTGAAACACGGAAAATATGAGTGTCTACGGCAATAGTAGGCTGTTCAAAAACAATATTAAGAATAACATTTGCAGATTTTCTGCCCACTCCGGGAAGCTTTATCAATTCTTCACGTGTACATGGAACTTTACCATTAAAGTCATTCACAAGCATATCAGCAGCAGCTATTATATTTTTAGCTTTTGTATTATATAAACCAATTGTTTTTATATACTCTTTTATGCCTTCAAGCCCCAGATTAAGCACATCTTGTGGAGTCTTAATTATTTTAAAAAGTGATTTTGTCGCCTTATTAACTCCAACATCTGTAGATTGTGCAGATAGCACTACCGCTATTAACAAGGTATAAGAGTTTGTCCATTCCAGTTCACTTTTTGGCTCAGGGTTTTTATCTTTCAGTCTAATAAAAAATTCACGAATCTGGCTTTTATTCATCACACTTCTTTCTTAAAAATAAAATAATACCAATTCATATTCATTTAATGAACATAAATTAGAAAGTTAAAAACATATATATATCCCCGTTTGTTTCAAACATCCTCGACTTTTAAACTCGTCCCTTATAGGATATTTTATATGAGCATGGCAGATCTTCCACAATTTCTTCGTCTTCTTGCGGCTATGGCATTTGTACTGGCGCTAATGGGTGGACTTGCAATAACACTTAAACGGTTGGGACTAACCGGCTGTCCCAATGTACCAACCCAAAAAAAACGCTTGAAACTAATTGAATCCATTACGCTGGATAGTCGCCGTCGAGCAATCCTTTTACAAAGAGATGATAAACAGCATCTTGTTATTCTTGGCGCAAACAGTGAAACTGTCATTGAAACTGATATTACTGATATTAAGGCTCTAAAGAATGATAACAATAAAAAATAAACGCATTATTTTTGCTGGTCTTTTATTTGCTATAAGTACTCTATTCATAGCTGCCAATCCTACTTTTGCACAAAATATCTCTTTAGATTTAGGTGCTGATGGCGACGGATCTGTCACCGGACGTGTGATTCAACTCGTTGCTCTACTGACGGTTTTATCACTTGCGCCATCAATACTTATTATGATGACCGCCTTTACAAGAATTGTCGTAGTATTATCATTTCTCAGAACAGCCATCGGCATCCAGCAAACACCTCCAAATACTGTAATGATTTCGCTTGCCTTATTTCTTACTTTTTTCATTATGACGCCAACACTTCAATCAGCTTATGAGACAGCTATTGTACCGCTTATCAATGAAGAAATTGAAGAAATTGAAGCATTTGAGCGCGGCATAACTCCATTTAAAGAATTTATGCTCAAACATGTACGAGAAAAAGATTTAGAGCTTTTCATAAGCCTGACTGATACTCCGCAGCCTGAAAAAATTATGGACTTGCCAATACAGATTATTATCCCGTCTTTTATGATTTCAGAGCTACGACGCGCATTTGAAATTGGATTTATGCTCTTTTTACCATTTTTAATTATTGATCTGGTGACTGCGTCAATTCTAATGTCAATGGGAATGATGATGCTACCACCTGTTACAATATCCCTACCATTTAAGATTATATTCTTTGTTCTGGTTGATGGCTGGTATTTGATAACCGGCTCTCTTATTCAAGGCTTTGATATCGTTCCACTTGCTCCGCCGGGCGGATAATATTTTTTCTATAATTATCTAGATTTATGTCAATTTGAAATAGCCTGAGATTCTCTATAACTCTCCATAAAACTTCCGAAAAGATCAACTTCCGATACAATACCTTTTAATGTTTCCCGATCAGCCAATGCCGCTCGTTGACGTAACCGCGTTATAACTTCAAATGAATGTGCCTTTTTTGTCTGCGCCATATTATCCGTATATTTCTCACGCATATTCGCTAAAGCAACTCGATCTCCAGCCAAATTTAAAGCTATAGCGCGATGAAGAATTAATATTGTGTTTTCATCACTTAATGGTCTGGTCAATGAAAAATTACGATCCAAAATTACATCTTGGAGAGCTTCCGCTGCATCATCCCAATAACCAACATTCCATGCAATATCAGCTCGCAAATTATTTACATCTATAGAATTCGGCAGTTCATTTAAAAGTGCCATAGCTTGATCTGCACGCTTGTTCTTTGATAAAGATCGCGCACGAAGAAGTGAAATTTCAAGAAACTTTTCTTGTGTTTGCATTTCTTCTGGAAGATTTTGCAGCTCTAAAGTTGCACGTTTCAATGCATTCATTGCCTTTCCAGGCTGTTCATCAAGTAAATAAATTGCAGCGAGATGCACAGCCACTCTATGCGCATCATTACCTTTAAGACGATGTTCAAGTTGATGAGAAAGTAATCGCGCCGCTCGTCCAAGCAAATCTGCCTGCATAAGATGATTAGCCAGCATTTCAACAACTTTATCACCCTTTTCTCCGATAGGTACAAGCTCTGAGAATTGCTCATAAAGTGCAGCGGCATCTGAAGGAGATACCTTTTTTAATCCGTCTCCCAAAAATAAATTTGTAAATACGTCTGTCATTTCTTCAGCTATCTGACCGCCAAAGTCAGTCCCTGCTGCAAAAGAAACGGCTTCACGCATAATATTCAAACCCTTCACATAATTTTCTACTTCAAAATAAGTCTGACCAAGCCAATAGTTAATCTGAGCCTCCAGCAAATCACCGCGCCATGCATAACGTAGCCTTTCCAGCTTATCTATAGCTTTAATTGGAGTTAATTCTTTTTGATTAACACGCAAACGTGTAAGAGCAAGACCGGCTTTTGCTCTATAAAGATCATCCTCTCCATTCGTTAACGGCAACCATAACTTTTTAGTTTCATCAATCTTACCACGCTGACGCGCTGTCTCTCCTTTAAGATACGCCAAGGCTGCCACCTGTGGTTTGAAAAGTATCTCCTTATGATCTTCAATCTCCTGCAAAAGCTCTTCAGCCTGATCGATCTTTCCTGCACGCAAAGAAATTTCTGCCACAGCAAGAGCTAAACGATTAAAAACAAGAGCCGGATAATTATAAAGTGTACTCATATTTTGAGGCAAAACATCTTGTGCCTGTGCCCAATCTCCCAAATCTGCCAACACAGCAGCGCGCCAATATCCTATTTCTTCAAAAGGCTCTAAAGATTCAGCAGATAAATCTGCAAAGGCAGGCTCACTTTTCCAATCCAAAGCTTTTGCCACACCGCGCAACGCTATAAATTCAGGACTATAAGATAAATCCGAAAGCTCAGCCTGAGCAAGTCTCAAAAACCCAAGAGCCTCAGCACCTTGCGCATTTGAAATATACATCTTTGCCAAAGTAACAAGAGACTCAATTCGCTTCCCTTCTGTTAAAGCATTGAGTCCACCAAGCAAAATCACACCATTTTCACCAAGAGAATCAATACCTCCCATTTGCCAATTTTTAAAATCATATATACGACGTATTTTATGAGAAGAACTTTCACGGCTTGCTCTTCTTTTTTTCTTCTCTCTCACTGCTGCTATTTTTTCTAATTGCTCCACAGTTAAAAGTGTAAGACCACCAACTCTTGAAACCTCAATACCCTTTGATGTTTTTATCACCTTAAGATCATCAACCTTTGGCATAATAGCTAATCCAACAGGCGATGGAAGCACACTAAAATCAACAAAATCTCTAGCTTCCCCTGCAAAAAGTTTCGAATTTTCAACCGTTACAATTTTTAAATTCGCACCGGAAACAGGATCCTGCACGTCTAAAATTTTCCCTATTTTATCAAATGCCCAGACAATCTTCCCAGACCTTGCTCTATTTTCATTCACTCCTGTTTTAATAAACTCTACAGGTTTTGAATCATGCTTTTGCGGAGAAATAATAACACGCCATAACAAACCGCCCCCTTGCCCACGGATATTATAGTTTTCCAGCATTTTTGTTTTAAAAGCCTTACCACCAATAATTTCAACTGTTTGCAATGGTGATAAACGATCAGAATCCGACCCTCCAACATGAGGTGTAAGGCGTAAATCAGCCTGATCATTTATAATCCATATCTCACCATTAAGCTCAAAAACAGCTAAACCCTGAGATTTAGTTGAAGATACAGTGATTACATTGGGACTATTGGAAAGCTTTTTCTTATCCTTAACCATAGATTTATCATCAGTGACATCCCTACCCTCAATTATAGTATTAGAAGGAGCTTCCTTTAATGAACCATCCTCCATACCTTTTATATTACTTACTTCTACTGACTCAACGGGAACAGCCTCAACTAATATTTTTTCTTCCTTATATTCTTTATCTTGAACAACATCTTTAACTTTTTCGGATTCTTTTTTAAATGCCGGCTTTTGTAATTTAACTTTAACTTGCTCGTTACCTTGAATACTATACACATCAAAAACAATGCGATTTCCTGCATAAAAATTCCTTGTACGTGCATTATCAGGAACTATAATCAAAACCTGCAAGGGATTTTTAGAAATAACCCTAAAACCATTGATATTTCGAACTGTATCTTTCTCTAGCATAGAGGAATCAATACTACATCCTTGCTCAAACTTTATAATCAGCCCTTCTCCTAAAGCTTTCTCAACAGTATATGGAACATACTTTTTCCAATCAAACACAAGACGTGAATAACCATCATGTTCTCCGATACGAACACGCACAACATCTTGTGCAAAAGAAGGTTGCACCAAAAAAAGCAAAATAAAGACGCTATAGCCTAATAAAAAACGCATAGTTTCAAAATGCCATACAGCACAACAAAGAACAAGCTGGAGAGAAATCTTTACCTTTCTTATCCAATCTTATCCAATTCAAAAAAAACAAAGCTTACTAGAACTTGGTAAATATCCTTTGAGAACCATCATCTTTCATAATAACAATATCAACACGTCGTGAAAAACTTAATCTTTCACTCTCAGACAAATCAGCCGGCAATTCATCATAACGTGCGTTTGAAAGTCCTCGAACAATAACCGGACGGGAATAACCTACATTTTCAAGCACGGAGGAGACATTCACAGCACGAGCAAGAGATAATTCCCAATTTGACGAAAACTTACCTTTATCACTTTGAACAGGCCGTGAATCTGCGTGTCCTGTAACCTCAATACGATTTCGAATACGAGAAAGAGGCCCACCCAAAGCAAATAGTGCCCGCTTACCACTTACAGTAACTTCTGACTGCCCGGATTTAAAAAGAAGATCTGTAGGTAGAGACAAAATCAAACGCTTTTTTTGTTGAAGAACAACTACATTTTTCAGTTTTTCATCTTTTTCAATAATTTCTATAACAAGAGCATTAAGATAATCCATATTCAGTGCATTACTAAAATCAAGCTTATCAATATTGATGGTATCTTGTGGCCCCTTATACCATTTAGGACTCTCAAACTGACTGAACCCAACTGTCAAAGCTGATGTCACCTGTTTCCATTTATCCTCCTCCGGAACAGACATTGAGTAAAGCATCACAAAAAATGTAAGCATAAGCGCCATTACATCAGTAAAAGTAATCAGCCATAAAACAGGAGACTCCTGACCATCATCAGCTTTCGAAGTAGCACCAACACCACCACCCATCTGAAATACTGCTGTTTCTGAACTATCTTTTACAGATTCTTGCTCTTCTTTTATTTCTTCTTTTTCAATCATCCATTCTGTCCTGAAGTTTTGTCACCCAATGGATTAAATGGCTCATAGCGTCGAAAAATCAAATCAATCATTCCTTCTTTTCCTTTTCCTATACCAGATGTTATAAGCTTCTTCGGAAGTCCTGATTTTTCTAGCTTCTCAGCAAATGAAGACACTTTTTTTATTTTCCTCTCCATTTCCTGAGGTTTGTCATTTTGAATTTTAGCTGGAGATTCATCCGTATTTAAAATCATATCCAAACGATAAGAAATTTTATTATCGTTTGACTGTAACAAAGACACAAGCATTGGTGCAAAAGAACCACCGATACCGCCAAGAACAGCATTTTTATTTTGAGGCTTAACTGGTGTCATTATTCCTTTTTCAAATTTTTCTAAAGATACACTAACTTTCATTACTGTACCCAAACGATTTTTCTCAATTCCAACGCCTGTTATCTGAGAACGAAAAAGACCCTCTAGCTGATCTAAAGAATCACCCTCACCAAAAGATGACTGATTTCTATCTTCTTCAAAATTTGGATTTGTATCTTCATTTGTTGCTATTTTTGAAAAAGCCACAGAAAGACTATTCAAAACAGGTTGTGATTTGGTTACATCAAAATTAGACATGCTGTTAAGTATGATAAAAAACGACAGCAACATAATAAACAGGGACAAACTGAGAAACTGATTAGCCATGCCAGCAGTATAGCCTTAAAGCTCTAAACAACCAATTCCTAAATTAGTAAAAATCAATCAAACTCTGCAAGAATCTTATCAATATCATCTTGCGTTACCGCACGCTCCGGCATTTGAGGGCCATTAAGAAAAACACTATCCTCATCTTCACCATCACTGCTTTTGCTATCATCAACTTCAATTATACCCGGAGCTTGTTCTCCCAAAACACTCACAAGAGCTTGAACCTTCTCATCTATCTCTTTAAGAGTTTCAACAACCTTTGTTATACGTTGCCCTGTAATATCCTGAAAAGAGCAGGCTTCATATATTTTTGTAACTTCTCCGATTAGTGCATCACCATTCTGACCACCGACTTTACCGGCAATTTCACTTACAACATCACAACAATCCATTATAGTACCAGTTGCTTCAGCCGTTGAATCTACAACAGCATCAAGCTCGTCTGTAGCAGTAGGAATATGTTTGTCTTTAATATCTCCGGGTCTCGCAAGACCTATTTCTTTACGTGCTTCATCTATAATTCTTTTTAACTCTCTAAGTTCCTGAAATATACTATCTCGTGATATATCCTCAGCATGCTCAACCTTAGAAATTACAGAATTGATAATTTTAACAACCTGCTCCTTCTCGTAAGAACTTTTTCCGTCTTTTTGCTTTGTAATCTCTCCCATTTTCACCTTCTTCTTACTAAAAAATTATTACCTTTATTATTATTCTAATCAAAAACTACCAAGCACAGCTACCATCTTATTTTTTAGTGTCTCTGCATTAAAAGGCTTAACAATATAATTATTAACACCTGCCTGCTTAGCCGCAATAACATTCTCCGTCTTACTTTCTGCTGTAATCATAATAAACGGTGTATCCTTATATACATCATCTGATTCACGTATTTTCTTAAGAAAATCAAGACCTGTCATAGGCTCCATATTCCAATCAGAAATAATCAACCCATATGTTTCTTGCTTCACCTTACCAAACGCTTCAGAGCCATCCGCAGCTTCATCAACATTTGAAAAACCTAATTGCTTAAGCAAATTACTGATAATTCTGAGCATTGTTTTATAATCATCAACAATCAAAATCTTCATATTCTTGTCTACCGCCACCGCATGTCTCTCCTTAACTTATTATCTCTTTTAATAATTATTCACAAATAAAACAAATTATGAACACAAAAACGCTAACCAATAACAAGTTTAAAGTAAAAACACTTAAAACACAGCCTAAAGGTAATACGAATACCTATGAATGTGAATCAGAAATTAATTACAACATCTTTTTTCTTCTATATAAACAAATAAAGCTATAATTTTTAAAATAAAATTCTTAATTTGCATACGGTAAAATCGGCAACTGCTTTTGCTCTGCTAGCATAATTGTTATCGTTCGTGCCCTTTCCGGATTCATAGCAGCCAAAATAGGAGATAGCTTTCTTTCAGACATAAACGACATTACAGAAATCAAAACATCAATATCCAATGTGTCAAAAATACGGGCGGCATCTTTAGGCTTCATTCCCTCATATATCTTAACTAAACTCTTAATACGCGCCAACTCTTCCTCTGATTGTTTTTGAAGCAGATTTTCTATTTTCTGACGCAGCTGCGAAAGTTCCTGATATTTATGGTCAAGCTCTTGTCCAGCAGCCTTCATTAAAGCCTCGCGTATTACAATCCCTTTCTCACGTACATCCAGCTTTTTTCTACGCGTTGCCATCTCATTAAAAAGCTCCGTACGCACAGATGAATATCTCGGATCTTCATCTGTAAAATCACGCCATTTTTGTAAATCTACAGGCTCATCTTCATCTATAGGTATGATTTTCTCTTTTACTTCCTCTTTTACCTCCTCATCATTAGAAAAAACAAAGCCGCCATCATTAAAAGCATTATCACTGTTAGTATCTTTACTATCTTTTTTACTCTCAGCATAAGCAGAACCAGAAAGTGAAGAAACTCCAGTAACAACATCAACAAGCCGTACAGAAAAAGACAGCATAGCTACAAAAACCAAAAGTGGAATGATGCGTAAATTTTTCATCTACAATATATAACGCTCCCTTTTATCACACCTATAGACTCTAAATCACATAAACAATTAATGAGCTGCCTGTTTTTTATGTTTTTGAATAGCTCTAAATAATTCTTGCTCAGCCTGACTTTGCAAGCCTGAATCATTACCACTAAATTTATCTCCCTTAAATGTTTCTATGAACTCTTTATCTTGAATGGTAAATTTAGACTCCACTTGTTCAACATGCTTATAAAGCTGCTCATCATATTCATATTCACTATTTAACTCTTGTGCGATAATGCCATTTTTTTCTGCCAAAGATTCCAAACGCTCGGCAAGGCTATTGCCTGTCTCATTGATAAGCTGAAGCTCATCTGCCAAAAACCTTGACTCTTTGAGAACTGCTTCAAGACCTTTTCCGGATTCATTTCCTGATTTCCTCATATTTTCTATAGCACTATATGCATCTTCTATATTCTTGCCGAGCTCTTTTATCAACCCATCAAACTCCTTACGATAAGCCCTAAAACTATTAAGACTCCTTGAGAGCTTAAGCGCATAATATATTGTTATTCCAAGAAAAATAAGAACCAAAATATCCAATCCAACACTCAGTAATTCTACACTCATTAATCATCCTCTTTTTCAGGTGAAATATATGCCTCAATACGCACAGCAATTCTGTCTTGTTTTTGCCCTACAGGACCATAAAACATCGGAAAATCTCCACATCGAAGCTCTAACTCTTCATCCATACGTGTTAAAAAAGCAAGATGTGATCCCACCTTCCAATTTAACATCTCACCAAGCGGTATTGTTGTTTCACCGAGAATCGCCTGCAACTGAACATCCGTTTTATATAACTCCTGAGTCAAATGACTCTCCCAAATAGAATCTCGCCCAAACTTCTCCCCCATAAACATTTGCAAGAGCAACTCACGAATAGGCTCTAATGTTGCATAAGGAATTAAAATCTCAACTCGCCCGCCACGCTCTCCCATATCAACACGAAGACGCGCAAGCACACAAGCATTACCACTTTGCGTAATTGTTGCAAAACGAGGATTTGTTTCCACACGATCCAGATTAAAGCTAACCGGAGAAAGCGGATCAAAAGCAGAAGAAAGATCGCTAAGCGTTACCTCAACCATCTTTTCAACCAGCTTTGATTCAATCGTCGTATAAGGTCGGCCTTCCACACGAATAGCAGGCGTTCCCTTGCGACCTCCAAGCAACACATCAACAATTGAATAAATCAGTGCAGAATCTGTTACAAGCAAACCATTATTATCCCACTCATCTGCCTTAAATACAGAAAGCATAGCCGGCAACGGAATGGAATTCATATAATCACCAAAACGCACAGTCGATACTTGATCCAGACTTACTTCTACATTATCAGTTGTCAAATTACGCAATGATGTAGACATCAAACGTACAAGACGGTCAAAAACAATATCGAGCATCGGTAAACGCTCATAATTGACCATGGCCGAATTAATAAGAGCCATTACACCAGATGTTTCAGAACCTACCGAAGCATCATCATCAAAGCCTAAAAGAGAATCAATTTCATCCTGATTGAGAATTCTTGTATCACCATCACCTTCACCTTCATCTCCATCAAAATCAGGCACAGCTTCATCAGGCTCTACAACGGTATCAGCCATCGTCTCCCATTCATTCATGACAGCTTTTTCTTCGTCGCTCATACCTTCGAGCTCATCCGTATCGGTATCGCTCATTGATCTGCTTTCTTTATTTTTCAACGCTCACTATTGCGTCACTACTCTTAAATGTACTTATTCTCAAACATTACTTTAAGCAAAAACTGTGCCTTTTTTTAGAATTATGCATGATTATAACATCATTGAATCAAAATTTCCTGAAACAGTACATCTTTAACTTTAATTGGATCAGAAGCCTGATTTACACGCCACAATAATTCCATCTGCAACCTGTATATACCGGCAGAACCACGCAGATCCTTTACACGCAATTCCCGTAAATATGTCTGAAACTGATCTATAACACGAGGAATAACCTTCTCGATTTCTGCTGCATCACTCGGATTTTCCAATTCAAGCTGCACCGTCAAGCGCAAATAACGCGGAGTTCCGTCATCTGTATTCAAATTAACAATCATAGTAGGCATTTTTACAAAACCGCCAACATCACCATGTCCACCATCGTGACCATCTCCACCTTTTTTCTTAGCATGCTTATCTTTTTTGCTATGTGGATCATCCTCACCTGCTTCTTTCTTAACCATAACAGGCTCTCCATGCTCATCAAGCACCGGCTCACCGTATTCATCAAGAAGAACTATCTCTTCTGCGCTCTTACCCAACAAACCATCAAGCATACCTGTAAAATAAAGGCCAAAACCTATAGCACATAACAACACCAAAGAAACAACTATAAACAAAATAATTTTATTAGCACCAAAACCACTACTACCTTCTTCATCCTCATTTTCACTATCATCATCTTCTTCATCTTTATTAGGCTCTACAGCCTCTTCTGTGACTTCTTCCGGTTGTTCTTCTTTATCTAACATTGCTTTTACTTTCGGTTTAAAATAAATATTTTACACGCAAATCCTATAAATTATAACGCCTTGAAGCATAAAAATAAATATTGAACAGAGATTTAAACTCACCCTTCCCCATTTATTCACATATCCACTGTGGATAAAACAAAGGCAAAAATTTCCCTGTAATAAAACAAAATCAACACATACTAACTCTATAAAACAAAGCCATAAAGATAAGATCACCCAATCAACATATTGAAATGAAACAATATTTGGCATTGGCACGCTATATGCAAACATAAATACAAACCGGAAAACCGGAACTTTGAATAAAATCTTGAGCACAGCCTGAATGTGCATAAGGACAAAAAATGGAAAATAGTATTTATCTAGGCCTTTCCAGGCAAATGACATTACGCACGAATATGGACATTATCGCCAACAATGTTGCTAATATGAATACTCTCGGATATCGAGGACAAAATCTTGTCTTTAAAGAATTTATTTCAGATCCAAGAGGAGCAGATGATGAACTGTCATTTGTAAACGATCAATCACAATATCAAATCACAACCCCCGGATCAGTACAAATTACCGGCAATTCTCTTGATGTTGCTTTAGTAGGCCCCGGATATATGGGCGTTCAAGCTTCTGATGGACAAATTGCTTATTCCAGAGCAGGAAACTTACAAATGGGTGCTGATGGCCGTCTTGTTAATTCTGCCGGTCTACCGATTGCAGATGCAGGTGGCTCTAGCATTACAATCCCATCCGGATCAACAGAAATAAAAATTGACAATAAAGGCTTTGTTTCTAATCAAGACGGACAAATCGGCCAGATTATGATTGTTGAATTTGAAAATATTCAAAAACTAGAGCCAATCGGAAATGGACTTTACAAAACAGATGCCGCAACAACTCCAGCAGAAAAAACAGTTATAAAACAAGGACAACTGGAAAACTCTAACGTTAAGCCTGTAATTGAAATGACACGCATGATTGATACTTTACGCTCATTCCAATCTGTTCAAAAAGTTTTAGAAACAGAAAATGATCGTCTACGTGGTGCTATTCAAAAATTAACAGGTAACAAATAAATATCACTTAAAAATAAATCAAAAAATTTATAATCAGGAGAAAAAATAATGAGATCTTTAGATATTGGTGCAACGGGAATGCTAGCCCAACAACTGAATGTAGATGTGATTTCAAACAACATCGCAAACATGACTACGACAGGCTATAAGCAACAACGTGCAGCTTTTCAAGATTTAGTATATCAAAATATAGATCGACCGGGCACAAGCTCAACAGATTCAGGAACAACTATTCCAACAGGACTTCAACTTGGGCTTGGTGTAAGAACCGGAGCAGTTTATCGTCAACACTCTCAAGGAGCTATCCAGATTACAGATAACAATCTTGATGTCGCTATTTCAGGTGAGGGTTATTTTCAGGTTCAAATGCCAAGTGGTGAAACTTCCTACACTCGCGATGGCACATTCCAGATGAATGAAAATGGTGAACTTGTCACTATTCAAGGATTTATTATTAATCCTGGAATTACCATTCCAGCCGATGCGCTAAATATTGATATTAATTTGGATGGTGAAATATTTGTCAAACTTCCAAATCAAATTGCAAGCTCTAATGTCGGTCAAATACAACTTGCAAGCTTTGTAAATCCCGCTGGACTTGAAGCTATTGGTGATAATTTATTTATTGAAACCACAGCATCAGGCAGCCCAACTACAGGCAATCCAAATCAAAATGAATTTGGAGCTCTACGTCAAGGCGCACTGGAACAATCTAACGTAAATATCGTTGAAGAAATAACAAAACTGATTTCAGCACAGCGCTCTTACGAAATGAACTCTAACGTAATTTCAACCAGCGATGAAATGCTACAAACAGTTTCACAACTCCGTTAAGAGCTAGTACTGCGTAAACATTGAAAGGATAATAATATCATGAGCTTTATAATAAAAATATTAAGAGGATACAGCTTAATGTTCAGAGCTTTATCTTTTGCTCTAATTAGCTCTCTTATCCTTATGTTTATGATTTCCATTCCCGGAACATCTTACGCAATCAGCCTAAAAGAAAATACCGTTATCAATGACAACACAATTAAGCTTGGTGATATTTTTTATGGCCTTAAGACAAATGCAGACAAAGTGCTAGGCCCTGCGCCTCGCCCCGGTCATGACATGGTTTTAAATGCCCGCACACTTATGAAAATTGCCATTGCTCTTGATCTACCATGGCGTCCGGTCAACTCCAGTGAATATGTTGTTTTGAGCCGCGCTGGAACACTTATTGATCACGATATGATAACTGAGCAAATAAAAGCTCATTTACCAGAAAAAGGATTAAATGGTCACTATGACCTGACACTTGGCAGCGGTCTTGCTGAAATGCTTTTACCGCCGGAACTTCCTTCCTCTGTTGAAGTAACAAATATAAATATTATGAATGATCGTGGCTGGTTCGAAGCTACTCTGGTTGCTCCCTCTAAAGAAAACCCTGTTAAACGCATTCGCGTTAACGGAACGCTTCACAAACTGATTAAAATCCCTGTTCTTTCCGGCGCACTTACAAAAGGAACAATCATTGGCCAACGTGACATTGAAATGGTTGAAATCCGTGAGCAAAGACTAAATCATGACGTTATTGTCAATCCACAAAATCTCATTGGCCTTACGCCAAGAAGAATTATTATTGCCGGAAAGCCAATTAAAACAAATGACGTTAAAGCTCCTATAATCATATCTCGCGGAGATTTAATTACCATGACATTCAATAGTGGAAGTCTTTCGCTCACAGCACAAGGCAAAGCTCTGGAAAATGGTGCAAAAGGCGATGTTATACGAGTTGTAAACATCTCCAGCAACAAAACAATTCAAGGCGAAGTAACAAATACAAAAGAAATTATCGTTCAAACATTTTAAACAGAACATTTTAAACGGGGCATTTTAAAAAAGTAAAAGATGGCAATTATGAAATATAATTTATACAAAAAAAATGTGGCACACTATGCATTATCTCTTTTGATATGCACAACCTTAGGCGCTTGCGGGACGGCTGATCGTATTGCAAATATCGGACAAGCACCGGAAATGAGCGCAATTCAAAATCCAACCACACAAAAAGATTATCAGCCTGTCAGTTTACCAATGCCCTCCCCTAAAAATGTGCGCAGAGAGAAAAATTCTCTTTGGTCATCAGACCGTTTAACATTCTTTAAAGACCAGCGCGCAGGAAAAGTTGGTGACATAATTACTGTCATGATTGATATCAAAGATGAAGCCTCACTGGATAATAAATCCAAAAGAGACCGCCAGAGCAAAGAAAATGCTGCTCTACCTTCTCTACTTGGCTATGAACAAGCTCTTGATCGCATATTGCCCGAAGTTATTGATAATACTGATCTAATTGATTTTGACTCTGATTCATCTCATGCAGGCTCTGGAAGTGTCGAGCGTGAGGAAGAGGTTAAAGTCCAGCTCGCAGCAATCATTACTCAAATTCTGCCCAATGGCAATATGGTAATTCATGGCCGTCAGGAAGTATTGGTAAATTTTGAAAAACGTATTTTAGAAGTTAATGGTGTCATCAGATCAGAAGACATCACAATCGGCAACTCTATTTCATATGAGAAAATTGCCGAAGCAAGAATTGTCTACGGCGGAGAAGGTCAGATTACTGATGTTCAACAACCGCGCTACGGACAACAACTATACGACATTGTCTTTCCCTTCTAGGCCGAATGCAGTTGGCATGGCCTAGTAAATGGAAAGCCTCACAAACTACCCACTTAATAACCCTTTAAGAATTAAAGGGTCTAAAAGGGAGAGGCAATGTCGTTTCTTATATTTTATATTTTAGATATGATATTTCATTGCAGTTACATAAACACATTATGTGTATGAGCTTACAACAAAAAGCCCCGCTTCAATGAACGGGGCTTTGTTAATTCAGCTATGTTGCTTTTGTAAAGTCCTAGAACTTATAAGCAGCGCGTAGAACACCTGAGTGAGCATCGTAATCAGACTTAGCTTCGAAGTCATAATCTGCGCTCAAATCCCAGTTTGTTGTGCTGTAATATGTTACACCTGCACCAAGATTGAATGTAGTTTGTGCAGGATCAATACCATCAGTCTTGAATGTTGCACCACCACCTGTGAATGAACTATTTGATTCAAACTCATCACCAATCAGATCATGACGAACACCGGCACGAAGTTCAGGCTTAAGGTATGAACCATCACTGTTTTTGTTCAACCAAGATGCTTCAACACCAAGGCCAAGCTCGAACAGATTCATGTCATCACTATTAACATTCAGATTTGCACCACCGGCACCTGTCTCTGTGTAACTATCCGCACTGTAGTGCATGTAGTTTGCAGAAACCTTAGGTACAATAGTTGCAGAACCGTATGCATATGAACGACCAAGTTCAGCACGGGCTATGAGTTGCTCACTGTCAAAATCACCATTAGCATTCAAAGCAACAACACCACCAACATTGTGACGTGTTGTATCGTTGTCAGCAAAGACATATCCGAGTTGACCCGTTACATACGTACGATCATCAATTTCATAATCAGTATACAATGTAATCTGATAGCTATCGATGTCTGTTTGCGTTGTATTGGCATTATTAGAGTCTACATCTGTGTCGCCGTAGCTAAACGCCAGACCCCAAACCCAATCTTCAGCCAATGTTTCAGTATCAA
>JAGLMC010000074.1 GCA_023140215.1 Alphaproteobacteria bacterium | reverse complement strand
GCAGCCATACCAGTTTCAACATCACCTGTACGCAATGAAGCCAAACGTGTATTTGTGATACTAGATGTTTGACTAACAAGAGTTGTCGCTGCAACAAAACCACCGCCATCAGCAGCAGGTTGAAGAGCTTCAACAATCTCATCAACCGCAGTCAAAGAGGCACTGGCAACATTATCATAAACAGCAGCCAAATTAGCGTCAGCTGCATATTCTGCCGCTGTAACAGCTAAAATAGCATCGGCGGCAGCAGCATTATTAGCCGTTGCAGTTACAGACGTTGCGTCAACGGCAGCAATAACAGCAACAATGTCATTATCACCCCCTAAAGTCACGCCGGCACTATCACCTGTATAAAGGGTGAAATTAAACAGGGCGAAATTATCAGAAACAGTTTCACCCGTATCATCCACCATATTCAAGACTGTAGCACCACCTGCACCGATAACAAACTCATCGCCGGACGCGATAACCCCCGTACCTTTCACAAGACTCAATGACGCACTGTTAGCAGTCGTACCATCAAGAAGATCAAGATCAAGTGCGGCAGTGGACGCCAAAGTAGCAGACTCATCCACACCGGCCGCTGTTGTACCGATAATCAGTTCAATCGTACCCTCAGCAGCTCCTGCAGCAAAAGATAAAGCACTTAATGTCTTGCCTTGAGCAACACGTGTTGTACCGTCATTTGTGAAAGCTCCGGAAGCCGTAACATCACCACTGAAAACCAATGTTGAGTCAGCCACTGTGTCTACAGTACCAAAGAAAGAGTCACCTGTAATTGTAACTGTCTCGTCAGCACCACTCACAGTCATCGCTGCAATACCAGTCCCGGCAGCCAGACCCATCTGACCTGTGACCGTGCTGGTTCCGGAAAAGTCAACCGTACCATTCGCGCCACCTGTACTAATAATATCACCAGTAACATCTGCATTATCAGCAAAAGTCATAGTTCCTGCATTATTATTAAAGTCCAGACTGTTCGTAACCGTTACATCATTAGCAAAGGTCACAGTTGTCGCAGCACCAAGATCAAGATCATCTGTAGCAACCGTAGAACCAAAGGCTACTGTACCAACAGCAGAGGTTGTAATAGCTTTTAGAGTATTCGTTGCACCAACAGCACCGGAAATAGTTGAGGTGTTCGCTCCGGCAGAAGCCAAAGCCAATGTACCAGCACCATCAGCACCGGATGTGTTGTCAACAGTTCCTGTAATATCAGCATCATCAGCCAAATTAACAGTAGCATCAGCAGCCAAATTAACAGCACCCGTGACATCGCCACCAAAAGTCAAAGCACCGGCAGCCGTTGTCGCTGTAATCGTCGTCGCAGCCACTGTTCCGCCAAAAACAAACGTTCCTGCATCTGTCAGAGATATCGCGCTCAGAGAGTTTGTTGCACCGACATTACCGGAAATAGTTGATGTATTCCCAACAGCAGAAGCACTTGTTAATATCCCAACGCCATCAGTTCCAGATGTATTATTAACAACACCCGTAACACCAACATTATCACCAATAGCCAGAGTACCGGCAGCACCTGACAGAGCAACATCACCCGTGACTTCGCCACTTGTTGTCAATGAAGAGCCTGCAGCAATTGTAACAGTATTAGCATCCAAGACACCTGCTGTTGTAGCAGTCGCACCGGCAGATAAAGTAAAGGCCAGAAGATCATTACCGGCACCGATGGCACCAGCAAAAGCAACTGTTCCGCCTGTATTTGTCACAGAAACAGTACCCTCACCATCGACATCACCGTCAATAGCACCGACAACAGCCTGAGCAGCCGTACCGTTAAAGACCACACTAGCAAGACCAGTATCATCATCCAGAACAACGCCACCTGTGAAAGTTGCATCAGTAGCAGCAGATAAGCTGGCATTAGCAGCCGTTGCACCAGCAGCAGCTGTAATAGTTGTTAAACCTGCAATTGTAACGTCACCCCCAACGGCAACAGTTACATCCACATCAGCATCCGCATCATTATTCGTGATGTCAAGATTTTGTTCTACTGTTAAAACATCGGTAACTGTAACAGTCACAGCCGCATCAGCCCCATCAGCATTATCAACACTAAAATCGTTACTGGCATCAACAGATACATGAGAAGCAATAGTCACAGTCAAGGCACCGCCCGCAGCATCCTGAACAATAATAACGTCAGAATCAACAGCACCAACACCACCGTCAGTAATAGCTCCTATATTAAATGTATCAAGTCCGGAGCCATCATCTGCAGTTTGATCGTTTGTAATGGTCAAGATGTAGCCATCAATATCAATAGCATCACCAGCACCTGCTGTCGTGCCATCTTGTGTACCATCTGCCGGCACACCGCTACTAGCCCATGTCTCGTTACCGCCAAGCGTTTCCGCATCGGCCAAAGCATCCCCAACCGAGAAAGCACCGACAGCGACAATCGCTGAGCCCGTTAATAATAATTTTTTTAGATTAGTCGTTTTCATTGTGTCTTTCTCCTATTTTTTAGACATGACTGAAATTTAGAAACTTTAAAGTGTTATGTACTTATATAGATTAAATCTTAAGAACTTTATTGATGCGAGCATAACTTATCCCACAACGTTATATTTTGTACCAGCAAGCGCATCTATCGCCAAGAGCCTTTTTTAAAAAAACCACAATTTTGAGTTTTATGTGTCTTTTGTGCAACAGTAACCAATTCGCTCATAATTTCACATAATGAGCGGATTCCACCGTGTCTTTTATTTATTGAGGGTAAAGCTTATGCGCCAGAGATGGATCACGACACGAAATCATTGCTTGCGTTTGAAGATGAAGCGATGTGCTGGGAGATGCTTTACTTCTAAGCTCCTCATATAGCTTTGCGTAGGTGTTGGCAAAACATTCACAAAACTTTTCAATCGGTATATTTGAAGGCATTAATGACCCATTGGACATACACTGCCCGTAATAATATCCCGCTGCGCCTGTCGCATCAGGGCACGTCCCTTCAATCTCACTCCTGATATCACCTTTTGTAGCCTCATGACCCAATTCAATGCGTTTATCCAGATATTTAACCGCAAGACAATCACAGTTTTGATAATGCGCAAGATTTGGCATACTATGGCATTGCTTGTTAAAGTTAAAAGCCTCTTCGATATATTCATCAGGTACATTCGATAGGTCATTTTTAGGCGCATATTCTTTTTCAATAACAAACTTTTGCGAATCTGTTGTTTCTTGTGGGACTATTGTTTCTTGTGGGGCTGTTATCTCTTGTGGGACTGTTTCTTGTGCCAAAACGGTTTGAACACTGGAAAAAACAACAATGCAAAGCACAAGCACCATGCGAAAAAAATAAAAGGCCGATAATAACAACTTCATAATATCATTCTACGCTGCACCTTTAACACGCTTCCATAAGCCGCTGAAGTTAAAGCTGCTATCGCCTTTATCCTGTTGCGCGTTTTGTTGCGTTTCTTGTTGCGCGTTTTGATTGTCAGGCGTTAATTTTTTCATTTGCTGCTCAATCTTTTGCTGACGGCGCTCTCTTGCACGACGATCGCGTTCTTTTAATTCTTCCCGCATATCCTTAGCTTCTTTTTGAGAATATTGGCTTGTAATTAAAACTTGTGAAGCTTGCTTTTGCCATTGATCTCTCTGCTCTTTAAGATCATCAACTTGAGAATTTACTGTATCCAGCTGCTCTTCCAGAACCTTGATTCGCATTTTAAGACGCTCGGACTCAAGCAGTGTGTGAGCCTTCTCAAGCTCTTGTTCAACAGTGTTTGCCGGATTTGCATTACTGCTTTGATTCAAGCCGAATGCCCGTTCCAGCTCCGAAACATCAACAACACGCCTACCATTGTTATCTAGTTCAAAAGAAAGTTTACCATTATTCATTGCACGCTGAATTGTAGACTTGGATTTACCAGTCAGATCAGCAGCTCTTTGTGCGCCTACTTTAGCCATCGCTAATAACCTCATGATTTTTCTGAATGTTCACTATCCCTAGCATGTGCTCGACAATGTATCAAGAATCTATTCCATAAATATACACAGCCACATCATAAGTAGCTGTAACTAAAACATTTAAAAGAAAATATATATTTAAGCAGCTTCTTTTTCAAAGCGTTGATTAAGCAAATGCGTCAAACGTTGCCATTGTGCACCGGAAAACAGATGCGCATAAACAAATGGAAGCCATCCCTTTTTCCGCCATTCTAAAAAGAGTTTCTCATCCATCTCCAAGAATTTTTTCTCATCAATAATTTTAAAGCCGGAAAAATTTATTCGACGCTTACCGGAAACATTAATCTGTGCTTCACGATCTACAAGTAAACCGCTTTCAGCCAAAGCTTTACTGAACTCTATAGTTTGTTTAGCAGCGGCATGATAGGACTTACAAAACTCAAGAGCATTACTTGAAAGCTCACTTGGCTTACCTTCTTTATCAAAGAAAAGCTGTTCACCATTCTCCTCAAGAATCTTTTTATCATTATCAACGCAAAGAGTTAACTGATCTTGTTCAGGTAGTTCCAGAAAAATAAAAGGATAACGACGTATATATGCCGGAATATATGCTTCTTCCCACAAATCATTCTCACGCAAGAAAAGATTTTCACCGTCCCGCAGACCTAAAATAGCCACTGGCGTTGCATTACCATCCGGTGAAAAAGCAATAGGATAATAATGGCAGATTTGAGGCATTTCAATCAGATTTACAGGAACCGCATTAACATCTGTTGTAAATTTAAATCCAAAATTCTTTTTCAGCGCAAGCTTTCCATGCGCCTTTGCATCAAGAGGCATAGGATTTTTGTAAAACAATGGGAGCTGTACTTTTTTTGCATCTGTCGCAGACTCCTCTGTCGCAGACTCCTCTGTAGCAGATTTTTCTGTAGCAGGCTTTTTACTATTACCCTCTTTTGTCGGTTTCTTAGCCATAATTCATCCTTTTTAAAAACCATAAATAAAACAATGAAAGAAGTGTAAGCAAACTTACCGCATAAGTACAATGATTTTAGATCAAAAACTAACAAATTTAAAAGCTTTCTCGTTTATAAAAAATCATATAACCTCCGGCGCTGAACAAACAAAAAACTTACTATAAGGGATTGTCACATGCGTATTGGAATGGTTGGAACAGGCTATGTTGGTCTTGTCTCAGGCACATGTTTTGCCGAATTCGGTATTGATGTAACATGTGTTGATAAAGATGAAGATAAAATTAAACGCCTTCAAAACGGTGAAATTCCAATCTTTGAACCCGGTCTTGATGATCTCGTAGCCAAACAAGTTAAAGCCGGACGATTATCTTTTACAACAAAATTAAGTGAAGCGTTAAATGGCGCAGATGCTGTCTTCATTGCTGTTGGAACGCCATCTCGAGAAGGAGACGGACATGCGGATATGTCCTATGTATATCAAGCTGCGAAAGAAATAGCGCAAAACATGAATGGCTATACGTTGATTGTTACAAAATCGACAGTACCAATCGGAACAGCACGCGAAGTTGAAAAAATTATCCGAGAAGAGCGTCCGGATGCACAATTTGATATATGCTCAAATCCAGAATTTTTACGTGAAGGAGCTGCGATTAACGACTTTATGCGTCCGGATCGCATTATTATTGGAACAAATTCCAAGCGTGCCGTTGATATTATGAAAGAATTATATCGTCCCCTTTATATCAATGAAACTCCAATGCTCATAACAACACCGGAAACATCTGAAACTATTAAATATGCCGGTAATGCTTTCTTGGCGACTAAGATTTCATTTATCAATGAAATTGCAAATTTATGTGAGAAAACAGGAGCAAATGTACAAGACGTAGCCAGAGGGATTGGACTTGATGGCCGGATTGGTTCTAAATTCCTTCATGCCGGCCCGGGATACGGTGGATCATGTTTTCCGAAAGATACTCTAGCTCTTACCCAGATCGGTCAAAAATATGGAGCGCCTCAAAACATTATTGAAACTGTTGTTTGGGTTAATGCAGAACGTCAGAAAAGCATGGCGGATAAAATTATTGAAGCTTGCAGCGACAATGTCGATGGTAAGCGCATCGGTATTTTAGGAGTTGCTTTTAAACCAAATACAGATGACGTACGTGAATCTCCCGCACTAACAATTATTCCACTTTTACAAGAATCCGGCGCAAAAATAGCAGCTTTCGATCCGGTAGCAATGGAAGCCGCAAAAAAACATTTAGATAATGTTGAATGGTGCAATGATGCTTATGAAGTAGCTGAAAATGCAGACGCACTGGTAATTATTACAGAATGGAATGAATTTAGAGGTCTTGATCTAAATCGCATTGAAGATTTGATGAAGACTAAATGCTTGATTGATTTACGTAATATATATAAAGTCGAAGATATGAAAACTCATAATTTTCATTATGTCTCAATTGGTCGATCTAAAGTCTTGTAAAATAGCTCCAGAAGCCTTAGTATAGCATACTTTATAAACATTTATTCAAAGCAAGGTTGATTTCGTGCACGCATATCTTGATGAACTGGAAGCGCAAACTATATATATTATCCGCGAGGCTTATAATCGTCTGCATCCATTAGGAATGATGTGGTCTATTGGAAAAGATTCAACTGCTTTGTTGTGGATGGTGCGTAAGGCATTTATGGGACGTGTACCCTTTCCAGTAGCACTGCTTGATACAGAGCAGGAAATGGCTGAGGTGTATGCTTTCCGTGATAGATTAGTCAAAGAATGGAATCTAAATTGCATTAATCAGATGTGTCCACCAGAAGAAAAAATGGATAAAACCCTTCCTCCTAACACCAGAGCAGCCATGCGTAAAACCGAAGGTTTAAAAGATCTAATGGAAGATCGTAAATTTAAAGGTATACTTTGTGGTATTCGTCGTGATGAACAAGGTTTACGTGCAAAAGAGCGCGTATTTTCTCCACGCTCTGAAGATGGCACATGGGATTTTAAAGATCAGCCCCCTGAGTTTTGGGATCAGTATAAAACAGAATTTCCTGAAAAATGTCATTTACGCATACACCCGATCTTGCAATGGACAGAAGTTGATATCTGGCGCTATCATCAACGTGAAAATATCCCCTACTGTGATTTGTATCTGGCAAGAAAAGACAATAAAACAGGCAAAATGATGCGCTACCGCTCGCTTGGTGAAAAAAACATTACTTTTCCTGTGGAAAGTTCAGCATCCAACCTTGATGAAATTATTAAAGAACTTGAAACAACCAGCGTATCAGAACGCTCCGGAAGAAGTATGGATAAAGAAACTGAAGATAGTTTTGAAAAATTAAGAGCCAGAGGATATATGTAAATGGTCAAAAAAAACAAATCCTCAAAACAACTAAGCATTGTAATTGTCGGACATGTAGATCACGGAAAATCAACCCTGATAGGACGTTTGCTTTATGACACAGATTCTTTGCCAGATGGCAAATATGAAGAACTTAAGGAAATCTGTAAGCGCCGATCTACCGATGCTATAGAATGGTCATTTGTTCTGGATAGCTTTCAGGCTGAACGAGATCAAGCTATTACGATTGATACCACACAGATATGGTTTTCAACACAAGCACGTAACTACGTTATTATTGATGCTCCCGGTCATCGTGAATTCATAAAAAACATGGTCTCAGGAGCATCACAAGCGGACGCAGCTATTTTAGTTGTTGATGCAACGGAAGGTGTCCGTGAACAAACCAGACGCCATGCTTACCTGCTTTCATTGCTTGGCATTCAACAAATCGGCGTGGTTATTAACAAGATGGATATGGTCAATCACGACCCTAAAGTCTTTAAAAAAGTTAGCAAAGAAGTAACGGAATATTTAAAATCTATTAACCTAACCCCTTCTCATATTTTGCCAATTTCAGCGCGCAACGGAGATATGATTTCCTCACGTGGTAAGAATATGGATTGGTATAAAAGAAAAAGCTTAATAGAAGTTTTTGACAGCTTTAAAAATTCCAATGCTCCAACTTCTTTACCTTTGCGATTTCCTGTACAAGATGTTTACCGTTTTGAAGAAAAGCGCATTATTGTCGGACGTATTGAAACAGGCACATTACGTGTTGGAGACAAGCTTCTCTTTTCACCTTTGAGTGAAGAAGCAATTGTAACTTCAATCGAAAATTGGCCAAAAAATCCTGACAAGACTAAAGCACGTGCAGGTGAATCAGTAGCCATTACTTTAGATGAGCGAATTTTTGTAGAACGTGGCCACATTGCTTCCCATGAAGAAAATCCACCCATACTATCTAATGTTTTCCGCTCTAATATTTTCTGGTTATCTCATAAGCCGCTTAGAGTTGGTAATTCATATAAAATCCGATATGGCACTAATGAATCCATAGTGACGGTACAATCCATTGATCGTGTCATTGATACCGATAATCTTGCACAAAAAGAAAATGCCAAAGAAATAATAAGAAATTCTGTTGCTGAAATAACTTTACGTGCACGTAATTTGCTACCTCTTGATCCTTATACTGATAATATGCGCATGGGTCGTTTAGTAATTTATGATGGTTATGATATTGTCGGCGGTGGTAGTATAAACATGCATGGCTATTCTAATCAGCGCAAAAAAACGCCAAAAGCAGAAAATATATCAAAAGTAAAACACCTTTTAACTGATATTGCACGCGCAGAGCGTCATGGACATGATGGAGGTGTTTTCTGGTTTACAGGATTATCAGGCTCTGGAAAATCTACGTTAGCTATGGCAGTAGAAAAAGCTCTCTTTGAGAAAGGATATTACACTTATGTTTTAGATGGCGATAATATTCGTCACGGCTTGAATACAGATTTAGGATTTTCTCCGGATGATCGCACAGAAAACATTCGCCGAGTTGGTGAAGTCGCAGCCCTGATGGCAGATGCCGGCATGATTGTCATTACTGCTTTTATCTCTCCATATAGATCTGATAGAGAGAGAGCGCGTAAAGCTTGTCCTTTAAAATTTCATGAAATACAATTACACGCAGACTTAGCCACTTGTGAAACTCGTGATCCTAAAGGTCTTTATAAAAAAGCCAGAGCAGGTGAAATCCCTGATTTTACAGGCATTGATTCTCCTTATGAAATCGCAAATAATCCTGAAATGATTATTGATACAAAAAACAATGATATTGGAACCTGTGTAAAACAAGTCTTGAACTATATAGAACAGCAAGTTGTACTAAAGAACAAATCTGTAAATAAAATATACAAAAAGGAAAAGTCAATTGCCTATTGATTCATCACAAAAACTTTTAGATAACCCTGTTGCTCTTTGCAATATAGTACGCCGTATTGCCATTGACGCAGGAGTAATTATCCTCAAATATTTTGAAATGGGAGAAAATCTTACTGTTGATACCAAACATGATAATTCTCCGGTTACACTCGCTGATCGTGATGCTGAAAACTTTATTCAAATGTCACTTGAAAGTCTTTTACCTGATGTGCCTATGGTAGGTGAAGAAGCTGCTGCCCTAGGTAGGCTTCCTGATTTGAGCAATTCCGAATATTTTTGGCTTGTTGACCCACTTGATGGAACAAAGAGCTTTATCAATGGACATGATAATTTCACAGTTAATATTGCTCTGATAAAAAATCATGAGCCTGTCCTTGGAATTGTTTATGCACCGGCTTTAGGAGATATGTTCGCAGGACATGGAATCGGCACGTCTGTGCATTGGCGTGAAGATACCGATAAAGAGAAACCTATAACAGTTAGACCTCCTCCCAAAAAAGGATTAACAGTAGTTGCCAGTGCAAATCATGGAAATAATGATAAGCTTGAGAAATTTCTCGAAGAATTTAAAGTTGAAAAAATCCTGAAGCACAGCAGCTCTCTTAAAATTTGCGCTATTGCTGAAGGTAAAGCCGATATTTATCCTCGTCTTGGACCTACAAGCGAATGGGATACAGCGGCTGGAGATGCTATATTACGCTCTGCTGGTGGTATGATTACAGATATTAAAGGTAATCCATTGCGCTATGGAGGTTTCAGACCTAAATTCCTTAATCCGGAATTTGTAGCCTGTTCATTCAAATGGTTCGATTTTGAAGATAATTAAACCCATTGGATCTTGGCAATTACACGTCCAACCATTTTAAATTCATATTTCTTAAGTATCTGTGGAAGAAACGAACTGTCCTTCGCTGAAACTTTAATTTCCGGTGGCTTTGATTGTGGCAGATATTCACACTGTCTGATTAAATAACCAAAACCGTCAGAAACAATAAAAACACCGGGCGGTGAAGGTTCTATATCGGAAAGATCAACAACTACATGTTCTCCATGTCGAAAATCCGGCTCCATGGTATTTTCCTGTATTTGAAATATTTTAACTTTCTCCGGTGGTGCTTTTGTACGTTGACCAAGAATATCAGCAGGAATTACCCATTCCGATCCTGCTTCAGAGTTATAACTTTTTTGATCTTTAAAACCATCATGCGATGAAAGCGGACTAATTACATATCCGTCTCCATTCTGGATTATGCTTTTTTCCCCATCAATGGGCAGACCAAAATAACGACGCATTTCTATATATTCATGCGCTTTAACTTGACGTGTTTCTTTAAGAATCTTGCTGATAGCAGGAGGCTCAAGTTTCATAGCCTTAGCTAGTCCAGCCTTGGTTTTGTCTGGATTGAGTTTAAACTGAGCTTTAAGCCATTGAGAGTTCATAAATAATACTATGTCATGAGTTGAGAACACATAAAATTTCTAAAAAGGAAATTCTACGTTGTTTATTTCCAAAAAAGAAAGTATACAATACAACTTATGATTTTAATTTAAGAATTTTATTAATTATGGATTATTTAAAAGATATGAAAACAAAAAAAACCATTCCGGTTGAATCTATAAATATTGGGAAAAATCTTCGATATTTAAGAGAAGCTGCCGGTATTTCTCAACGTGATATTGGATATTTATTGAATGTTTCTTATCAGCAAATTCAAAAATATGAAGCAGGAGAAAATCGCTTTCCTATTGAAAAATTATTCCATCTCAAAAATTTTTATGACGTACCGTATGAAATATTTTTCAGAGGAATTATTGCTAAGCATATAAAAGATATAGATATAACAAATAATTGCAGAGCCTCCATTTATGCCAAACTTATTAATATGAAAAATTCTGTGTTAAGGCGAAAAATAGAAAGAATTATTCTCATCTTGCTTGAATAGTGCAATATAACAAAAATAAATCACGAGCAAACAGGACAGTTTTGATCTTTTGGAATATCAAGCAAACGCGTTTGCATTGTTTTAGCATCAATAATCCAAAGCTTGCCAATAAGAGGCTCAAAGCTTTCATGAGCAATAATGAGCATAATAGCTTGCATTGCTTGCACAGTTCCAATAATTCCGGCAACAGTGCCAATAACACCGCCTTGCTCACAATTCACACTGAGATGTTTAAGCGATTCCGGATATAAACAGCGATAACATGCTCCCAAATTTGAATCAAATACTGAAACTTGCCCTTCAAAGCCCTGTATTGCCCCATATATAACCGGCTTTTTAAATTTAACTCCTGCGTCATTAATTAAAAATTTTGTTTCAAAATTATCTGTCCCATCAATAATGATATCGTAAGCTGTAAAAAGTTCTTCAACATTTTTATCCGTAAGACCATTTGGATAAATATTAACAGTAATATTAGGATTAAGTTCTTTGAGGCGTTTTTTTGCATTACTTGCCTTGTTGCTACCAATTTGATTGGTATCATAAAGAATTTGACGTTGTAGGTTGCATTCTTCGACATTGTCGAAATCAGCAACCCCTATAGTTCCAACTCCTGCCGCCGCAAGATATAACAATATAGATGAACCCAGACCGCCCGCTCCAACACAAAGCACTTTAGCACGCAAAAGCTTTTCCTGTCCGTCTTCCCCAATTTCATCCAGCACTATTTGCCGTGCGTACCTATCCATAGAAAATAACCCCTTAATTTCATATATGCTATATGCCATAAATTAAATCATTAATATATATTGATTAAAGATAACAGTTATAGTCGTTTGGCTTTACTTTACTGACAAGGAACAAACGACGACGAGTAGACTAACTACTTTAAGAGTGCAGTGACAATGTCAGTAAAGTAAATGGAAATGACTATAGATATGCGCATTATTTTTGTTCATGGTTGGGGGCTAGCGCCTGATTTTTGGAAAGAGGTAATACCTTTTTTCCCAGAATATGAGTGCCCTTGTATCAATCTAGGTTTTTTGGGAAATGAGCAAAAAAATATACCTGTTTCACAAAATCAAAATAGAGATATATATGTAACTCATTCGCTAGGTACACTTTGGGCGATTAGAAATTGCAGTGAAAATATGTATGGCTTAATTGCTATAAATGGATTTACTACATTCCGGCGCTTTGCTTCAAAAGAAATTCTAACAGAAATGAAAAGTGATTTGTTGAAATCTCCAAAAGCACATATGAAAGATTTTTGGAATAAAATCTGTATACAGGACTCACAAGAAACTCTGAATATAGATATGCTGGCAAACGGGCTGGACTGGCTTGCTGAATGGAACGAAAAAGCACATCTAAAAACACTGAATATTCCGGTTCTTGCGCTTGCCGGAAGACAGGATAAAATATTACCATTGCCACAAATGCAAAAAGAATGGTCAAGATATGATATGCACGTTCATAATAATGGAGGTCATATTTTACCAAAAACACATGCTTCTTGGTGTGCTCAACAAATAAAGGATTTTTTGCAGTAATGTGCGAATGGAAAGAAAAAGTTACTAAAAGCTTTGATGAATGCGTTGATGCATATGAGACAGATAGCAAGATTCAAGCTTTTGCTGCTTGTCAATTTGCACAATATTTACCTAATTTGGAATGTCCTAAGATTCTTGAAATTGGATGTGGAACCGGAATATTAACAAATAAACTTCTCGATAAATATCAAGATGGTAAATTTCATATTACTGATATCAGCTCTAACATGGTTGAACGAGCAAGATCGAATATAAGTAAAGATACTGCGATTAATTGGACAGTAATGGATGGAGAAAATCCTTCATGCTCTGAAAAATTTGATTTGATTGTTAGTAATATGAGTTTTCAATGGTTTGAAAAACCAAAAGAATCTTTAGAAAAACTTTGTAAGTTCTTAAATCCAAATGGAAAAATATTTTACACTGTACCCGGCAATCATTGTTTTAAGGAATGGCGAAGTATTCTTGATGATTTAAAATTACAATCCGGTATGCTGAAAACAATTGATTGGCTCGGGATATTTAAAGAGGAAGAGCTTAACGTCCAGTATGAAAGTTCCATTGATTTTTTACGCTCTATAAAAACCATCGGTGCAGGAACACCGCGCAATGGATATAAATCACTAACTCATGCAGAGATAACAAATGCTTGCCGTACATTAGACACCTCTTTTCACGGAAAGATAAGCTGGCATATTATGTACGGATGCATAAACAAAGAAATTATGAAAACATGAAATGGGTTGTCTATATTTTGAAATGCGCAGATGGAAGCTTATACACTGGTATAACAAACGATCTCAAGAGCCGTATTACAGCACATGAAAATGGAACTGGAGCTAAATACACTAAAGGACGAGCGCCTTTTACACTAATATATCAAGAAAAATATGAGAATCGCAGCGAAGCATCAAAGCGTGAAATACAAATTAAGCATCTTAATAAAACAGAAAAATTGAAATTATGTTCGACTTATCTTTAAAAAGTTAGGGACTATCCAAGATAATTAACCTGAATGCTTTTTATAATACAAATCCTCAAACGCCGGAACATTTCTTGACAAAACACCTTACGTTTGACATAAACACATCACATTGTGTTTAAAAAAGGTAAATTTAATGACAAACAACAATAGAAACCTAACTTCTAAATTTGAGCGTAATAAAACTGATACTGATAGTACAAAAATCTTTATTAAAAGAATTACTCTTTTTGAGGTTGAAGCTAGAATAAAAGCTGATCCTCGTAGTGGACTTAATCCTATTAAAATCACCGAGAAAATTAGAGATGACATTCTTAAAAATGTTATTACTAAATCAGATTTCTTACTTGCTAACATTATTGATAATAGTATCAATAATATTGACAACGAAAATGAACTTTCTCCTATTGAAATTGCCAAAAAGATTAAAAATAATATTATAAATAATACTAACGCAGTTACTGATATTATTAAAAAAGATAATAATGAAAATGTCTATATTTTTAACGCAGTTACTAATGTTACCAAGGAAAAAAATAATAAAGATATCTATAACCTTATAATTTCCGCTAAAATATTAGCTAATGTTATTATGGCAAATACAATAGCTAGTGTAAAAATAGAACATAAGAACAACCCTAAAAGTACTCTAAGTGCTATATAATGCCTTTATCTATATTCCCGTTTATTTTAAATATCCATGCCAACTTCAAAATCATACCAACACTGGAACATTTCTTGACAAAACACCTTGCGTTTGACATAAACGCATCACATTGTGTTTAAAAAAGGTAAATTTAATGGCAACTAATAGTGAAAACCTAACTTCTAAATTTGAGCGTAACGAAAACCCTGCTAATATTAGAGCCATAGAAATTAAACAAATTGCTAATGCAATAGCTAGTGATGCTATAATGAAAGATGCTTTTAGTGGCTTTAATCCTATTCGGGATGCTGCTAATATTATCACTAATATTGAAAACAACACTCCTCTTAATTCACTTGATCGTTTACTTGCTATTATTGTTCAAGATGCTATTGAGAAAATTGAGAAAATTAATCTTCATAATAAACATAATCCTATTACAATCGCCAATATTATCAGCACTCATGTTTCAAATAATACTACTATAAAAGCTAAATTTATTAAAGGCGTTGATGAACAAGCTGCCTCTGATCTTCTGTTCAAATCCGATATAATGGTCGAAGCTATTACATTAATTGCAAGATTAAGAAAAAATAAACCAGCCAACACTTGCACCATCCATTAATCCAGCACCTTTAATAATGTGGAGGTTTATCACGAACTGCTATCTCTGTAACAGATAACACTTCACCTTCTGATGTTTCAGTAATATCTTCCAAAACTTCAAGTTTTGCATTAGTTTTTTTAAGCTGTTGTTTTAATTTATCAATTTCTTTCCACTGATTATTAACTACTTCACTTAGGTCTTGAATTTGTTTCTCCTGATGAGAAAACATTTCTTCAAAATGGTTTATTTTATTATCAATCATATGTGCTTATATAACATCGCTCTAAAACGGGCAAGGTACAGTAAATGTTTGTAATGCTCCATCAGATGGATGATGAAGAGTTAAACTTTCTGCATGAAGCTGAAGACGATCTTCCGCGTTATAAGCTTCAGGAGTTGCATAAAAATTATCTCCCAAAATAGGATGCCCGATACTGAGCATATGCACACGTAACTGGTGTGAACGTCCGGTTATAGGATAAAGACAAACACGAGTGCTTGTATCTTCACGCTTTATAATTTCCCAATCTGTTTGTGCCGACTTACCAAGCTCATAATCAATTATTTGTTTAGGGCGGTTTGGCCAATCACAGCGCATTGGTAAATCTATATGTCCTCGATCTTGTTCAGGTTGCCCCCAAACTCGTGCAATATATGTTTTCTTTGTTTTACGACGTTCAAATTGCATACTAATATTACGATGAGCTACAGGATTTAATGCCATAACCATAACACCGGAAGTATCCATATCCAAACGGTGAACAATCGTTGCATTTGGATAGCTTTTCTGTGCGCGTAACTCTAGGCAATCTGCATGCTCTACAGGCCGTCCTGCAACACTTAAAAGACCACTGGGTTTATCAAGAATGAGAATGTCATCATCACTGTAAACAACACTCAAATAAGGCTCTTGCGGTGGATCATAAATAAGTGGTGGTGGCGGCTGACTATACATATAAATCTTTATAATTAAGTACAGATCAGCTTGCAAGATATAGCTAATATTCAGATTTTATAAAAAAACCTTTCCTTTTTTGCTATAAATCTATACGACTTGCACGCTGCAAAGGCACTCAACAATAATAAGAGATAATAAAAATGAGCCGGAATTTACGCAATATTGCAATTATAGCCCACGTTGACCACGGTAAAACGACGTTAATTGACTCTATCATGAAACAAAGCGGTATGTTCCGCGATAATCAAAAAATTGATGAATGCGTGATGGATTCAGGTGATCTGGAAAGAGAGAGAGGCATTACAATTCTGGCCAAGCCTACCTCTGTTACATGGGAAGATACTCGTATAAATATTATCGACACTCCCGGTCACGCTGATTTTGGTGGAGAAGTAGAGCGCGTTTTGCATATGGCAGATGGTGTTATCTTGCTTACCGATGCGGCAGAAGGGCCAATGCCACAAACAAAATTTGTTCTTGGTAAAGCTCTTGCTCTGGGACTTAAACCAATTGTTATTATAAATAAAATTGATCGTCATGATAGCAGACCGGAAGAAGTCATAAATGAAGTTTTTGATTTATTTATCTCACTTGATGCAACTGATGAACAGTTAGATTTTCCCATATTATACGCTTCCGGTCGTGATGGATGGTGCGTTCATGAGCTGGATGATGAACGTAAAAATCTGCATCCGCTTCTTGATCTTATACTTGAGCATGTAGATGCACCGCACGTTGAAGAAGAAAAACCTTTCGCAATGCTGGCAACATTACTGGATTCAGATCCATTTCTTGGACGTTGCTTAACCGGACGCGTTGTTCACGGCTCAGCTAAAGTCAATGATACTATACAAGCAATTAATTTAGATGGTAAGCGCGTAGATGTTGGTCGCCTAACCAAACTGCTTATGTTTGAGGGAACGCAGCGTGTATCTGTAAAAAAAGTTCATGCTGGTGATATTATTTGTATTGCTGGTCTTACAAAAGCCTCTGTTGCTGATACGATTTGTGATCCATGCGAAAAAACTCCTTTAGAATCTACTCCTATTGATCCGCCTACAATGGCTGTAACTATCAGCGTTAATGATTCTCCTTTTGCCGGTAAAGAAGGCACAAAAGTCACATCTACAATAATACGTGAACGCTTACTGGCCGAAGCAGAAACCAATGTAGCTATTACATTTAAAGAAAGTAATGACAAAGATACTTTTGAAATTGGCGGCAGAGGCGAATTACAACTCGGTGTATTAATTGAAACAATGCGCCGTGAGGGATTTGAGCTAACAGTTTCCAGACCCAAGGTATTATTTAAAGAAGAAAACTCACAACGCACAGAACCGATCGAAGAAGTTATTATAGATGTTGATGAAGAATATTCATCTAGCATTGTCGATTCTATGAATCGTCGCAAAGCCGAAATGAGAGACATGCGATCAAGCGGAACTGGAAAAACTCGCATTACATTTCTTGCGCCTTCACGTGGCCTAATCGGTTATCAGAGCCGTTTTTTAACACAAACTAGAGGAACTGGCGTTATAAATCGTCTGTTTCATTCATATGCTCCTTACAAAGGTGATATAGAGCAAAGGCGCAAAGGTGCTTTGATTTCTAATGCTCAGGGAAACGCAGTAGCTTATGCAATTTTCAATTTACAAGATCGCGGTGTTATGTTCATTGAACATCAAGACCCTGTTTATGAAGGCATGATTATAGGTGAGCATAGCCGTGAAAATGATCTGGATCTAAATATTCTAAAAGGTAAAAAGCTAACAAATGTAAGAGCATCCGGAACTGATGATGCCGTATCCCCTACTCCGCCTCTTAAAATGTCTTTAGAGCAAATGATGTCCTACATTAATGATGATGAACTGCTAGAGGTTACACCGAAATCTCTACGTTTACGTAAGAAATACCTTTGCCCGCATGCTCGTAAAAAAGCTAAACGTGAATAAATAGTAGGAACATATTGGTTATTGGGTCATGATTAGTTTTTTCTTGTTTAAAATTAGAGACTGACATCTGACCTTAAATATATCAAAAAAGGAACTATAAGGTATGGTAGAAGTTAAAAAAATAGAAAACTTTAAAAAATGGTTATGCTCTTTTTCTGGGTGTAATGGTGGAAACCCTAGGGCTAACATCTGGATATCTGGTATTGAATGGGGCTGGAGAGACAAAAATAAAGACTGTGAACCTCCACGGGGCAAGCCCCG